>JBKPFP010000215.1:0-10775 GCA_046744435.1 Actinomycetota bacterium
GTCGGGCTCCGCGTCCTGATCGCGCCCAGGGACGCGTGGATCGGGAGGCCTCGCTGATGGCCTACGAGTTCAAGCTGCCGGACCTCGGCGAGGGGTTGACCGAGGGCGAGATCGCCAGGTGGCTGGTCGCCGAGGGCGACGAGGTCGCCGAGGATCAGCCGCTCGTCGAGATCCAGACGGACAAGACGACCGTCGAGATCCCGTCACCGGCGGCCGGGAAGGTGGCGCGAATCATGGTCGAGGAGGGCAAGGTCGTCCCGGTCGGCACCGTGCTCGTCGTCATCGGCGGGGACGGGGCGGCACCTGCCGAGGCGGACGTGCCTCGCGCAGACGAGGCGCCGCCCAAAAAGGCGCCGTCAGGGGGACAGGCCCCGGGACCTGGCTCGGCGGGCCGTGTCCGGGCGACGCCGCTCGTCCGCCGCCTTGCCCAGGAGCTCGGCGTCGACCTGGAGTCGCTCGCCGGAACCGGTCCGCAGGGGCGAGTGACCGAACAGGACGTGCGCGGCGCGGCCGTGTCGGGGGGACAGGCCCCAGGACCTGGCCCGGAGGGACGACGGGAGCCGCTGCGCGGCGTGCGCCGGCTGATCGCCGAGCACATGGCCCGCGCGCACCGGGAGGTGCCCGCGGTCACGTGGGTCGAGGAGTGCGACTTCAGCGCGATCGACCTCGACCGCCTCGTCCCGACCGTGCTCAAGGCGTGCGCCGAGTCGCTCCGCGAGTTCCCGGAGGTGAACGCCCGCCTCGAGCGCGACGAGCTCGTCTACCTCGACCGCTACGACCTCGGCGTCGCGGTGCAGACCGACGAGGGCCTCGTCGTCCCGGTCGTCCGTCGCTGCGATCAGGCGACGATCGAGGAGCTCGCGGCCGAGGTCGCACGGCTCGCGGAGGCCGCACGCGAAGGCGCCCTCAAACCGGAGGAGCTGCGCGGCTCGACCTTCACGGTCACGAGCGCGGGCAAGCTCGCCGGGCTCTTCCAGACGCCGATCGTCAACCACCCGGAAGCGGCAATCCTCAGCATCGGCCGGATCGCAGAGCGGCCCGTCGTGCGAGACGGGGAGCTAGCGGTCGGCCGCGTCGGCTACGTCTCGCTCACCTTCGACCACCGGATCGTCGACGGCGCCCGCGCCGCCGCGTTCGGGCTCGACGTCATCCGGCGACTCGAAGCCACGTAACGCAAAGAGCCCGGCGGTTGCCGGGCTCTCCGCACCTTGCGTCGAGGCTGGGCTACTTCTTGTCGTCGCCGCCCTTGCGACCGTGGCCATGACCCTTGTCGATCTGGCCGCGAATAAGGCCTGCGGGATTCAACGTCGTATGGACGTTTGCGTACGTGACGCCCTTGCGCATCGCGCGGATCAGCTCCGCCAGCTCGCCGGGGGCGATCCCCTGGCCACTCGGGCCGATCACGTCAGCGGCGTCGATGTCACCCTCGAACGTGCCCTGCAGTGGGGTGCACGGGGGCTTGTCACCGCCGCCACAGAGGAACGCGCTGACTCCGCCAGACGTAGCGCGCGCGCCGAAGTGGATGTGGGCGAAGAGCGTTGCACCCTCGGCGGCTTCGAAGTCCTCGTAGTGGAGCCGGTAGTGGATGCCGGTCCCACCGCCCGTGATGCGCAGCCGGATGCTGCCGTGCCCCGGGGTCGACTCCGCCGCCGGTGTCTCCTCGTAGCCGGTGAGCTTCGCGCTGAACGTGCGGCCGTTGTTGCCGTGCGCTAACGCCATCGCGCCCACGATCGTCAACGCGCCGACCACGGCGACCGTCAGGGCTAGAACGAGCTTCCTCATGGTCACTCCTTCCCCTTGCTTGTCAGCAATTGGTACGGCGTCTCCGCGGTGCCGGATTGCCGCGGAGGAGGGTAGGCACTCCTGGGCGACTGTTTGTAAGGGCTCTGTGAAGATCTCCGAGCCGCTATCAGCCGTCCTCGGAGAGATGCGGCTCCACGAGCTCCTGGATGTCCGCGGCCTTCGCCTGACCGTCGAAGCGGCCGACGACTCGCTTGCCCTTCACCAGCACGAGCGCGGGAACCTTCCGGACGCCGAACCGCTCGGCGGTCTCGGGATCGTCGTCAATGTCCACCCGTGTGACTTGCAGCCGTCCGCGCTCCTTGCGTGCGAGATGCGCCAACAGGCTCTCCATTCGGCGGGCCGGCCCCGAACGGCGTGCCGAGAAGAAGACGAGCAACGGCTTGATTGCGTCTCGCCTGCGGCTCCGAGTAGCCGATCGAGACATCCGAGACGGTTATTGCCCGGCGCAACGCCGGCCAAACGCGGTGCGGTGGGCCTCGAACCGGGCACTACACTCCTCGGAGTGACCGAGCTCTACACGGTCGGGGTCTTTACCGGTTTCGGAGTCGCTGTCGGAGTGCTCCTCGCGGGCCTTCTGGCGGGCTCGCGGGTCGGTGCCGTCGCGGCGATCGGGCTCGCCACAGCCGGCGGAGCTGCCGTCGGCCTCGCGCTCGCGGACGTCGAGGAGGCCGTCGGCGGCGGCCTCGGCGGGCTCGCCGGGGCGGCTGGCGCCGGCGTGCTCGTGGGTGGAGCGCTCCGTCGCGGAGGCGCGCGCATCGCGACGGGAGCGCTGCTCGGCGTGGCGGCTGTGGTGCTCGCCGTCCTCGCCTTCGTGCCCGCTTTCGGCTATCTGGCGGCGCTCGCGATGCCCGCCCTCGGTTTGCGGGTGCGGCGGCGGGGCGGTCGCCGCTTCGCGGGTCTGAGGACGCTCGCCCGCGACTGACATGGCCGTCAAGAAGCTCGTCCTGATCGTCATCGACGGCCTGACGCCTGCGGTCCTGGAGCAGGCCGTGGAGGAGCGGAGCGCGCCCGGGCTCGCCTTCCTGGCCGACCACGGCGCGTATCGACGCGCGATCACGACCTTCCCCTCGCTGACGCCGGTCTGCCTCTCCTCGCTGGCCACCGGCGCGCACCCCGACGTGCATCACATCCCGCACCTCGTCTGGTACCACCGGGCCGAGCGCCGTCTCGTCGAGTACGGCTCGTCCTTCGGCGCGCTGCGGGCCGCCGGCGCCAAGCGCACGATCCGCGACGCCGTGTTCAACATGAACGCGGAGCACCTCTCACAGGAGGCCGTGACCGTGTTCGAGGCGCTCGACGACGCCGGCCTGCAGACGGCGACCGTGAACATGGTCTGTTACCGGGGCCGGACACGCCATCAAGCGACGCTCCCGGGCCTGGCTCGCGCGGTGTACGGGCCGCGCCGGTTCTTCTACTTCAACCTCTTCGAGTCGGACGTGACCGGCGCGCCGCTCGCGGTTCGCACGCGGGCCGGCGGCTCCGTCGACGAGTACGCGGCCCGGGTCGGCCGCTGGCTCGTCACGCGCGACGGGTTCGACTTCTTCCTCTACTACCTGCCGGACTACGACTTCGCGTCGCACGTGCACGGGCCCGACGGCGCGCAGGCGGCGCTCGCCCGCACCGACCGCGCGGTCTCGGCGCTGCTCGAGGCCGCGGGCGGGCCGGACGAGTTTCTCGAGCGCTACAGCGTCGTCGTCTGCTCCGACCACGGCCAGACGAACGTGCGCGAGGCGGTGCGGCTGGAGGACGCGTTCTCCGGGTACTCGCTCTTCCGCCCGGGCCGGCAGGGCGGCGAGCTTGCGGTGACGGCTTCGAATCGCGCGGGGATGGTCTACGCGCTGCCAGGTGCCGGCGTCGAGCCCGCGGAGCTCGCTCGACGGCTCGACGGCGAGGCGAGCGTCGAGGTCGTCCTCTTCCGTGAGGACGGGGCGGCCGTGGCCAGGAGAGGCGGCGCCGAGCTCCGCTTCGCGCCTGCGAACGGCGGCTTCGAGGTGCGCGGCGACGAGGCGGTGCTGTCGTTCCCGGACGCGCTCGAACGCGCCTGGGGCGCGCTCGCCAACCCTGCGGCCGGCGACCTGATCGTCTCGGCCGCGCCCGGCTTCGAGTTCACGGACCTCGGCGGACGCCACCACGCCGGAGGCGGGAGCCATGGCTCGCTCGAGCCCGGCGACTCCGAGGTGCCGATGCTCGCCGTCGGACTCGAGCCGCCGGGCCGGCTCGTCGACGTCGCGCCGACCGTCCTCACCCACTTCGGCGTCCAGCCGCCTGCCTACACACGCGGGCTTGCGCGTGTCCACTGAGCAGCTCAACGAGGCCAGGCGCCGGATGGTCGAAGGGCAGCTTCGCGCTCGTGGCATCGTCGACCAGCGCGTGCTGGACGCGATGGAGCGCGTGCCCCGCGAGCTCTTCGTCCCGCCCGAGGCTCGGTCCCGCGCCTACGACGACGTAGCCCTGCCGATCGGCTACGGCCAGACGATCTCGCAGCCGTACATGGTCGCCCTCATCTGCGAGGTGCTCGCGCTGAGAGGCGACGAGCGCGTGCTCGACGTCGGGACCGGGTCCGGCTACCAGGCCGCGGTGCTCGCCGAGCTCGCCGCCGAGGTCTACACGATCGAGCGGATCCCCGAGCTCGCGGAGCAGGCGCGCGCCAACCTCGAAGCCGCGGGCTATGACCCGGTGCACGTCCACGTCGGCGACGGAACGCTCGGGCTGCCTGCGTACGCGCCCTACGACGCGATCGCGGTTGCAGCCGCCGCGCCCGGCCTCCCCCAGGCGCTATACGAGCAGCTCGAGCCCAGGGGCCGGCTGGCGATTCCAGTCGGCGGGCGTTGGGGGCAACGGCTCGAGCTCGTCATCCGCAGCCCGGAAGGCCCGGCCGTCGCGCGCTCCGTGCCCTGCCGGTTCGTGCCGCTCGTCGGCGAGGAGGGCTTTGCCGAATAAGCGAGCGGAGGTGCGTGTGACCGGAGCGGTGCAGGGAGTGTTCTTCCGCGCCGATGCGCGCGACCGCGCCCGCTCGCTCGGGCTCGCCGGCTGGGTGCGGAACAGGCCGGACGGGAGCGTCGAGGCCGTCTTCGAAGGCGACGCGGAACGGGTCGAGTCGATGGTCGAGTGGTGTCGAAGGGGCCCGCGAGGCGCCCAGGTGGAGGACGTGGAGGTCGAGTGGAGCGACCCGCAGGGCGAGCCGGAGTTCTCGGTCCGCTGAGCCAGCGCTAGTCGCTGGTACGCTCGCCTGCCGATGGCGAACGACCAAGCCGCAGCCGCCTCGAGCTTCACGCAGGCCCGCGACCGGGCCAGCCGCGCCCTCCGGCGGCCCCACAACTGGGTCCAGCTGGCGAAGTTCTCGACCGTCGGCGCGACCGGATACGCGGTCAACCTCGCCGTGTACGCGACGCTCGTCCAGGCGGGCCTCCACTACAACGTCGCGGCGGCCTGCTCGTTCCTCGTGGCCGTCACGAACAACTACACGTGGAACCGCATCTGGACTTTCCGCGGCCAGCGCGGGCACATCGCCTACCAGGGCATCCGCTTCCTGATCGTCTCGCTCTGCGCGCTCGGCGCGAACGAGATCCTGCTGACGACCCTCGTCGCGTTCGGCGTCGGCAAGATCGTCGCCCAGGCGATCGCCGTCGTGCTCGTCATGCCCATCAACTTCGTGGGCAACAAGCTCTGGTCATTCAGACGGCGGTAAACGCCGTGCGGCGCGGTCTCCTCGTCGCCGTCGCCGCGCTCGCGCTCGCTCCCGCCGTGGGCGCCGAGACCACCCCGACTCGCCCGGTCTACGACGCTCAGGGGCGCCTCGTCCAGACACCGTTCGCACCGGCGCGCGACCGCCCGAAGCTGACGAAGGAGCGCGCGACCGCGATCTTCCTCCGCGACGACAAGGTCGCCGACTGGCTCGAGCGCTACGACCGGGCCGACCGCACGACCGACGCGACCTTCGACGAGAAGCGCCGCGACTGGACGGTCAACGTGTTCGACGCGCGGGCGGGCGAGACCGCGACCGGGAGAGTCGACGACGTGAGCGGTGGGGTGCTGGAGTCCTGGACCGGGCCGCAGGTGGCGTGGAGGATGGCCCGCGGGTATCCGGGGGCCTTCGGCGGTCGCGAGCTCGAGCGGCCGACCGTGTGGCTCGGCTTCTGCGCCTCCTTCCTGCTCGGGCTGCTCGACTTCCGCCGGCTGCGCTCGATCCGCAACCTCGACCTGCTCGTCCTGCTCTCGTTCTCGGTCTCGCTCTGGTTCTTCAACCGCGGCGACATCTTCACGAGCGTGCCGCTCGCCTACGTGCCGCTCCTCTACCTGCTCGTGCGCATGGTCTGGAGCACGCGGCGCGGCCCGGCGCGTGCGGGCGCGCCGCTCTGGCCCGTCTGGCTGCTGGCTGCGGGGACGGTGTTCCTGGCCGGGTTCCGGGTCGGGCTCAACCTGCGTTCCTCGAACGTGATCGACGTCGGCTACGCGGGCGTGATCGGGGCGCACCGGATCGCGAACGGCGAGATGCCGTACGGCCACATGCCGGTCGAGGCCGGGCGTAAGAGCTGCGGGCCTGCAGACGCCGACGGCCGCGTCCGCGAACGGATCCAGACGAACGGGCGCTGCGAGTCCGCGAACGAGCGCGGCGACACGTACGGGCCGGTCTCCTACGAGGCCTACGTGCCCGCCTACGCGGCGCTCGGCTGGAGCGGCAAATGGGACAAGCTCCCGACCGCGCATGCGACCGCGATCGCATTCGACCTGCTCACGCTCCTCGGGCTCCTGCTCGTCGGCTATCGCTTCGGCGGCTCCCGCCTCGCCGCCACGCTCACCTTCGCGTGGACGGCCTTCCCGTTCACGCAGTACGTGTCGAACTCGAACACGAACGACACGATCATGCCGGCGCTGCTCGTGTTCGGCTTCTGGCTCGCCACCTCGCCGTGGGCACGCGGCGCGCTCGTCGGCCTCGCGGGCTGGACGAAGTTCGCCGCGCTGCTCCTCGTCCCGCTGTGGGCTTCGTACGACAGCGGGACGCAACGGCTCTCGGGGAAGGTGCGCTTCGCCGCCGGCTTCGTGGTCGCGACGCTGGCCGCGTTCTCGATCCTCCTGCTCGAGCCCGACCCGCTCCACGCCGCGCGCGTCTTCTGGGACCGGACGTTCGGCTGGCAGGTTGGGCGCGACTCGCCGTTCTCGATCTGGGGCTGGGGCCAGTACCACGCCGAAGGGATCCCCGACCTCGGCCCGCTGCAGACGGTCGCGATCATCCTGCTCGTCGTGGGGGCGATTGCGGTCTACTTCGTCCCGCGCCGCAAGAGCGCCTTCCAGCTCGCGGCGCTAACCGCCGCGGTGCTGATCGGCTTCGAGCTGACGCTGACGCACTGGTTCTATCTCTACATCCCGTGGTTCCTGCCCTTCGTCGCCTTCGCCGTCCTCGCTCCGCGGGAGGACGAGACGGACGACACCCCCTCCACCCATGACCGTCCGGCCCGCGAGCTTGTCGCAACCGGCTGAGCCCGCGTTCGCTGCCGTCGTTGCAGCGGTCGCGGCCCTGGTGTTCATCGGCTCGTGGGCGCTGCTCCATCGCGGCTTCTACACGCACGACCCGATCATCGACACGCCCGTGTACCAGAGCTACGGGCGGGCGATGGAGGATGGCAAGGTCCCCTACCGCGACTTCAGGGTCGAGTACCCCCCGGGGGCGCTGCCCGCGTTCGCGCTGCCGGCGCGCGGAGGCGGCGCAGACGACTTCGAGACCTTCCGTCGGCGCTTCGAAGGCCTCATGGCCGCGTGCGGGACGCTGCTGCTCGGCTTCCTGGCGGTCGCCCTGACGGCGCTCGGCGCCGGGCTGTGGCGACTTGCCGCCGCGCTCGGCTTCGTCGCGGTGGCGCCGCTCCTCGTCGGCCCGGTCATCCTCTCGCGCTTCGACCTCTGGCCGGCTGCTCTGACCGCGGCGGCGCTCGCCGCGCTCGTCGCGGGCCGCCTCCGCCTCGGGCACGCCGCGCTCGGGGCGGCGATCGCGGTGAAGCTCTACCCCGCGGTGCTCGCCCCGCTTGCGATCGCCTACGCGTGGCGGCGGGAGGGGAGGCGCGAGGGCCTGCGCTGCGCGGCCGTGCTCGCCGGGACGACGGCACTCGTCTTCGCGCCCTTCGTGATCCTCTCTCCGGGCGGGGTCTGGGACAGCCTCACGCGCCAGGCCTCCCGTCCGCTGCAGATCGAGAGCCTCGGCTCGTCGCTCCTGCTCGCCGGCCATCACCTCTTCGGGCTGGACATCACGATGCGCTCGAGCCACGGCTCGCAGAACCTGGACGGTGCCCTGCCGGACGTGCTGGCCGCCGGCCAGTTCGTGCTGCAGGCGCTCGTCCTGGTCGCGATCTGGGTCGTCTTCGCGCGCGGCTCCGCCAACCCGGAGCGGCTCGTCCTCGCGTCCGCCGCGGCGCTCGTCGCCTTCGTCGCGCTCGGCAAGGTGCTCTCGCCGCAGTTCCTGATCTGGCTGATTCCGGTCGTGCCGCTCGTCCGCGGCCGGCGCGGGCTCGTCGCCTCGGGCCTGCTCGCCGCCGCGCTCGTGCTCACGCAGCTTTGGTTCCCGTACCGCTACTGGGACCTCGCGCTCGGCTTCGACGAGCTCGCTTCGTGGCTCGTGGTCACCCGCGACCTCGTGCTGCTCGGCCTCGTCGGGTACCTGCTGGCCGGACTACGGGACCGCGACGCGCACGGCCTCGCAAGCGCTCGCGCGGCCTGACGAGTCACAGTCGACGTAGACGCCCTCGATCCGCACGCCGGCCTCGGCCGTCTCGAACCTGACCGGCAGCCCGGTGCGCATGCGCTTGATGGCGAGGTCGGCCTCGACGCCGATCACCGAGTCGTGCGGGCCGGTCATGCCCGCGTCGGTGATCGCGGCGGTGCCGCCCGGCAGCACACGCGCGTCGGCAGTCTGCACGTGCGTGTGCGTGCCGATCACCGCGGTGACGCGGCCGTCGAGCCAGCGCGCCATCGCCACCTTCTCGCTCGTCGCCTCGGCGTGGAAGTCGAGGACGACGACCGGCGTCAGCCTCCTCGCCTCCTCGACGAGATCGTCGACGACCTCGAACGGCCCAATCTGCGGACTCAGGAAGAGGTGGCCGAGCACGTTGACGACGGCGACGAGCGTCCCGTCGGCCGCGGGCGCGACCGCAAGCGCGCGGCCGGGCGCGTGCGAGGAGAAGTTCGCCGGCCTGATCACCCGGTCCGACTGTCCGAGGTACGGGATGATCTCGCGCCGCCGGAACGCGTGGTTGCCGAGCGTGATCACGTCCGCTCCCTCCGCGAGCAGACGGTCGGCGATCTTCGGCGTGATGCCGACGCCGTCCGCAGCGTTCTCGCCGTTGACGACGCAGAAGTCGGCGCCGAGCTCCTCACGCAGGGCGAACAGCCGCTCGGCGACCGCCTCCCGGCCGGGCCGGCCGACCACGTCGGCGATGAACAGGAGCCTCAGGGAAGCGCCAGTGTCGCCGCAGGGTGCAGCTCGATCGAGACGTGGTTCCCCGCGTCCTGCGTGTAGCGAGCGAGCGCCTGCTTCTCGACGCCCGAGAAATCGAGCACGGAGCCGATCTTCGACCTTGCGGCTGCGACCGCCGAACCGACCGAGAGGGCCGGGTCCGGCCGCAAGTGTGTCAGCGTGACGACGAGCGACGGAGCAGTCGCGGGCTGGATGTCGATCCGCGCGCCGAGCTTCTGCTCGCTGACGACGTACGGCGTGATGCCGACCACGGTGCCGTCCACCGGCGAGTAGACGTCCGTGCCGGGAG
Source organism: Actinomycetota bacterium (assembly GCA_046744435.1). GTDB lineage: Bacteria > Actinomycetota > Thermoleophilia > Gaiellales > Gaiellaceae > VAXT01. The sequence goes on from JBKPFP010000215.1 coordinate 9,555, forward strand.
CGGCGCCGACATCGAGCGCTGCCGTCTCGGGGCCCTGCTCCCCGCCGAGCTGGTAGTAGCTGATCCGGCCCTCACCTCCGCCGAAGAGCCGCCGCACGATGCGCGAGACGAGCCCCTCGGTCGCCTGCCGGCCGATCGGCTCGAGCTCGAGCGCCCCGCCCCCGACGGCGTGGTAGCCGATCGCCGTAACGCGGCTCTGGTCGATCGGAAGCTGCAGCCGGAGCGATCCGCGGAGGGCGACGACCTGCGGCCGCGGCGGCCCGGCCGGTAGCAGGCGCTTCGCCGGAGCAGGCGCGGTCACGACGGACTGGGGCGGCGTGCCGGAGCCGAACGCGGTCAGGAGCAGGGTGATCAGGGCGGCGATCGACGCCGCGACGAGTCCTGCAATGCGGCGTGCTCTGCGTTTGGCGGATGCTCGAGCGTGCAGCTTGCGGCGCGCCTGCCCGGGGGCTCGGGGCGAAGGCATGCGCGGCACCGTAACCGAGGCTGGTGCCTCGTGCAAGGAACCTGTGGAAGCTGTGGAAAGCCGACTTCGTGACACTGGGCGGCGGGATTTCAAAGCGGATTCGTCCCATAGTTCGTGACGGTCCAGGGCCAGGGCTCCGTCGCTCTCGAAGGACCACTCCCAGGCCGGCGGCCGGAGCCGGACGACCTCCGCGCTACGATCGCTCTCATGGACGGCGGGGTGCCGACGATCCAGATCCCGCGCTGGATTCAGCTCGTCGGGCTCCCGATCCTCGTGCTGCTCCTGTGGTTCGTCGCGAGCGAGCTCGTTCACGCGATCTTCCTCTTCCTGGTCGCCGCGCTCATCGCGTTGCTGCTCGACCCGCTCGTGCGGGCCCTCGGACATCTCTGGATCCCGCGCGGGTTCTCGATCGCGATCGTCTACCTCAGCTTTGCGGCGGCCCTGACGGTGATCGTGGTCGCACTCGGCTTCGTCGTCATCGACCAGTCGGAATCGGCTGCAAATCGGATCGATTCGTACCTTACGGAGGAGCACGGACAGACCGGTCAGACCGGCTTCGAGGATGACGTCGACTCGCTGCAGGGCTGGCTCGACCGGCACGGGCTGGAGCGCGTCAACATCCGCGAGGAAGGCGACAGGATCGCCGAGGACTTCAAGACCGCGGACGTCGAGAAGTACACGACCGACGTGATCGACTTCCTGCGCGGGGCGGCGATCTCGATCTTCGAGCTCGTCTTCAGCATCGTGCTGATCGT
>JBKPFP010000442.1:0-2783 GCA_046744435.1 Actinomycetota bacterium
CGGCTGCCCGGCCTGCTCGGCGATCGCGGACGGCTTCAACGGCTCCTTCGTTCATCTCGAGAATCACGACGTCGCGATGATCGCCGTCTCGCGCGCACCGATCGCCAAGCTGCAGGAGTACAAGCGCCGCATGGGGTGGACTTTTCCGTGGGCCTCCTCGTTCGGCAGCGACTTCAACTTCGACTTCAACGTCTCGTTCACGGAGAAGCAACAGCGCGAGGCGGCCGGCGAGTACAACTACCGTCCGAGGGACATGAGGCCGGTGCTGGAAGCCGGCCGTGAGAGTCCTGTCGCTGAGGTCGCGGCCATGACCGGGACCGACGTGGCGGTCTACACGCGAGAGGGCCCGGGAATGAGCGCCTTCGCGCTCGAGGACGGTGTCGTCTACCACACCTACTCCGCCTACGCGCGGGGCCTGGATGCCCTCTGGGGCATGTATCAGTGGCTGGACCGCGCGCCACGTGGGCGCAACGAGACGGGGGTCTGGTTCCGCCGCCACGACGAGTACGACGACTAGCCGCACTACGCTTCGCCCGTGGCGGAGCCGACCTCGGAGCATCGTTTCCTCGCTTTCGTCAGGCGGCATCGCGAGCGGCACCGGGAGCGCAACCGCGTCGTGCGGTACACGGTCGCCTTCATCGGTTTCCTGGTCGTGCTCGCGGGCATCGTCCTGTCGCTCCCGCTCGTACCGGGGCCGGGGGTCCTCGTGGTCGCGATCGGCTTGATGATCCTCGCGCTGGAGTTCGCCTGGGCCGAGCGTCTGCTCGAGCGGACCGTCGAGGAGCTCGAGCGGGCCGGTCAGACGGTCGGCAAGGCGAGCCGGACGCAGCAGCTGCTGATCGTGGCGGCGTTCGCGATCGTCGCGGTGGCCTTCGTCGCCGCGCTGATCGCGTGGGACCTGCCGGTCGTCCCGGGCTGAGACCCGCTCCGCTCCATAGCTACAATCGGCGCGTGGGCTGGCTTTGGATCGTTTTGCTCGCCTGCGCCGTCGCGGTTCTCGTCGCAGCGGAATGGCCTCGTCTGGCCACGCGGCTCGGCCGCGAGGAGCGAGGCGGACGCCCGCGCCGGGCTCGGCGCCGTCGTCGCCGCAAGGCGCCGCACCTGAGGGCGCTTCCCGATGAGAGCGACGACTTCGCCCGGAGCGTCGAGCGCGACCTCGCCCGACTGCCGACTACGAGCGACCGCGACGACGACTAGCGCACCCGGAACGCCGCGCGCAGCCGCGCGGTGTTCGGGAGGATCCGCGCGACGTTCTCGGTGTTCTTCGACTCCTGGTAGTCCGAGAGGGTGACGACGACCCGGTGGCTGCCGGGCGTCACGCCGCGGAGCGCGACCGAGACGATCCGCCTCCGAGGCTCGTAGCGCGCGGCCCGCGGCCGTCCGTCGACGGTCGCATGTAACGACAGTGGGTTCACGCCCGCGCCCGGGTCGACCGCCGAGACCAGCAGCCTCCCTTCGCGCCGCACGGTCCGCGTTCGCAGACGCAGTCGTGGCGCGGCTGTGTCCCCGATCCAGAGGCGGAACGTGAACCGGCCCCCCGTGCGTCCGGCGCTGTCGAAGACGATGTCATAGTCGCCGGCCGCGGGCCGCGTGACGCCGGAGACGGGCAGGAGATCGCCGTACGCGGGGAGGTACGGGTTGGCGTTGAACGGCAGCGCCACCGAGCCGAGCAGGCGGTTCTCGTCGCCGGGCCGCACAACCCGCGGCTCGACGCCGCCTCGGCGGGTGGTTAGAGCCACACCGAGGTTCGCCGCCGGTCGCGCCAGGTGGACACGGAACACCTGCTCCGGCCCGCGCAGCGAGCGCGTGATCCCAAGCTCGCTCGGGTCGTCCGGGTAGCGGTACCTCTCGACGCGCGCCCGGCGCCCACGCGTGTCACCGCGGTAGGTGCCGATTCGCCTGAGGAGTCTCGTCGGAGCCGGGAGGGCAGGAGCCGCCACGCGGAACCAGTACGGGATCCGGCGGCGGTCGGCGCCCCGGGTGAGCACGACGAAGCCCGAGTGGTCGGCCTGGAACGCTGCAGGTCCCGCGGCCGCCGTGACGGCGATCTGGCCCGGCACGCTCACGCCAGGCGGGACCGTGACCGCGACCGCCGGATCGGAGGTCTGCGGCTCCACGGTCGCCGTCCACGGTCCGGCGCCACCGCCCGCGTCGGTGAGCGTGAGGATGCGAACCGCCGCCGCGCCCGGCGCGACGAACCCGAACGAGAGCCCGCTCGGCTCGGCGAAGAGCAGCGGCGCGTCCGCGAGCGGCAGGTTGACCGAGCCGCCGCCCTCACGGGTCGCGGAGACCTCGGCGCCTCCCGCGCCCGTTCGCACCGGGATGCCGGTCTGGACGAGGGCCGACTTGAGCTGCGCCACGGTCCAGCCGCGGTGGCGCTGGCGGAGCAGCGCCGCCGCTCCGGCGACGTGCGGCGCCGCCATGCTCGTGCCGCTGAGGGACTCCCAGAGGCCCTCGCGCGCCGGCACCGACGAGAGGACGCCCACGCCCGGCGCGGTCATGTCCGGCTTCATCCGGAACGAGAGCGGCGTCGGGCCGCCCGAGGAGAACGACGCGATCGTCGGGCCCGAGACCGACTCGGCGGCGACGGTCAATGCGCGGTCCGAGCTCCCCGGCGACGTGACCGAGCCGTTCCCCTCCTCGGGGAAGTCGTTGCCCGCAGCCACGACCGGCACCACTCCCGCCGCCGCGGCGCCGTCGAGGGCGAGCGCGACCAGGTCGCGTCCGGGCTCGACCTCGGCCTCGCCGAGCGAGAGGTTGATCACGTCCATCCCGTCGCGGAC
>JBKPFP010000291.1:0-6247 GCA_046744435.1 Actinomycetota bacterium
CACGACGTCCACCGCGCGGTCTCGCAGGGCTTCACCGACCGCGGCTACCACCTCGGCCACGTCACCGGCCACTCGATCGGCATGACGATGATCGAGTTCCCGAAGATCGGCGAGGGCGTCGACACCGAGCTCGCCGAGAACATGGTCTTCTCGATGCACCCGCACGCGATCTCCGCCGACGGGCGCGAGTGCCTCTACATGCAGGACACATGGCTCGTGACCGCCGAGGGCGGGGAGCCGCTCGCCGGCCTGCCGATGCGCATCTTCGACGGCTCCGAGCGCTAGCAGCTTCCAGCTAGCACCCACGTCGCGCTCCTCCGATCGGCGGCGAACTGCGACGGCGACATCCTGTAGCCGGCGGATTTCGACTGCCCGCCGAGAAGCCCAGCATCTGACGGGTGCTTGAACGTCTTGCCCGCTTCGTCATCTCGCACCACAGACTCGTCGTCGGCGCCTGGGTCCTCCTGATCGCCTTCGGCGTCTTCTCGACCAGTCGAGTCGGGAGCCGCTGGCTCGAGCAGTTCTCGATCCCGGGCTACTCCGCGTACGAGGCGAACCAGCGAGTCCTGAAGACCTTCGGCAACGGAGCGCAGGCGCCGGATGTCGCGGTCTTCCACTCGGAGCGCGACGTGACGAGCGCGACGAGCCTCAAAGACGCACTCGCCCGCTTCGAGCGCAGGCACCCGACCATCCGTGTCAGCTCCTACTGGTCGACGGGCAGCCGCACGTACGTCTCCCAAGACGGTCACACGACGTTCGCCGAGTTCTATCCGCCCGGCCAGAACGGTTTCTCGGCCACCGACGACCTCAGCCTCGTGCGCAGCGCGATGCGTGCGTCGGTCCCGGCCGGGGTCACGGTTCACGTTACGGGCGTCAACGCGCTCTACGACTCGGAGGGCTCAGGCGCTTCGGGAGGGCCCAGCGTCCTCACCGAGACGCTGATCGGCGGGCTCGGCGCGCTCGTCATCCTCCTGTTCGTGTTCGGAACGCTGCCGGCGGTCGCGATGCCACTCGCGGTCGCCGTCTCGTCAATCCTGACCACGTTCTCGGTCATCTGGGCCCTCACGTACGTGACGTCGGTCTCCGTGATCGTCCAGTTCCTCGTCGCCCTCGTCGGACTCGGGGTCGCGATCGACTACTCGCTGCTCATGATCTTTCGCTTCCGCGAGGAGCTCGGTCGCGGCGAGGACGTCGAGACCGCGGTCGTCCAGATGATGCGCCATGCAGGCCGATCGGTCCTCGTCTCTGGCTCGACCGTCGCGATCGGGTTGCTCTCGATGGTGATCATCCCCATCCCGGTCATCCGCTCGATCGGGCTCGGCGGGATGTTGATCCCGGCAGTTTCGGTGCTCGCAGCGATCACCCTGCTCCCGGCTCTCCTCGTCATGCTCGGCCACCGCATCAACCGGTTGCGAGTGCTGCCGCGCAGATTCGTCACCGCGACCGACGGCGATTCGGGCCCATGGGGACGCTGGGCGCGCCTGGTGGTCCGGCGTCCGTTGCTGGTCGCCGCAGCGGGTGTCGCACTGCTGGTCCTGCTGATCGTTCCCGGCACGCAGCTGAATCCGGCCGATCCGCAGGCGAAGAGCCTCGCGGGCAACCCTTCGGACGACGGGGTGGTCGGGTTTCGCCAGCTGACCGCGTCGGGCATCTCACCCGGGGCGCTCGAGCCGCTCGTCGTCGTCGCAGAGAACGGGCCGACGCGCTCCGACCTGAACCGGATCGTCACGCGACTCGACCGGACGCCAGATATCGCGGGCGCCTCGGCTCCTCCGTCGTGGCGGCGAGACGGCGTTGCACTGGTCGAGGCTATCCCCGCAGTCGACGCGTCGTCGAAGCGCACGAGCGGCGCGATCACGAACCTGCAGGACCATGTGCTGCCCTCGCTCCAGAGCCGGCTCGGCGGCCCCCGGCTCACCCTCGGCGGCGTCGCGCCCGAGAGCCGCGACTTCGTGCACGCCGTCTACGGCAAGTTCCCGCTCGTTCTCGGGTTCGTCGTGCTGCTCACGTTCGTCCTCCTGATGAGGGCGTTCAGGTCGGTGTTCCTGCCCCTCAAGGCCGTCGTCCTCAACCTCGCCTCGCTCGGCGCCGCCTTCGGGATCATCGTCTTCGTCTTCCAGCAGGGACACGGCTCCGAGGCGATCTGGAACGTCCACGCCACGAACGTCGTCATCTCGTGGATCCCGCTGATGATCTTCGCCTTCCTCTACGGGCTCTCGATGGACTACGAAGTGTTCATGCTCACGCGCATGCGCGAGGCCTACGACGAGACCGGCAGCACGAACAGGGCCGTCGAGCTCGGTCTCGCGCGAACCGGCAAGCTCGTCACGAGCGCCGCCCTCGTGCTCATGTTCGCGTTCTTCGTCCTCTCGACCAGCCCGGGCGTCGACATCAAGCAGTTCGGAATCGGGCTCGCAGCGGGGATCATCTTCGACGCGACAGTGATTCGAGCCCTGCTCGTCCCGGCGATCATGCGCCTAGCAGGGTCCTGGAACTGGTGGCTGCCCGCACGGGTAGAGAGGGCTCTGCTGGTCCGTGGGCGTGCCGCCCCCGAAGCCTCGCGTTAGCGCGGCGTCAAGAAGCCCGGCCGCGACATAGAGCTTCCGTCAATTTCTGGCTAGCACCCATATTCGCGCGTGTACATGTGGGTCATGCGCGACATCGCCTTCCTCGCCGTCGTCATCGCCTTCTTCGCACTCGTCGTGCTCTTCGTGCGGGCCTGCGACCTGATCGTCCGGGAGCGCGACTGATGGGCTGAGAGAACGCCATCGGGCTCGCGATCTCGATCGTCGTGCTCGCATATCTCGTCTACGCGCTCCTTGCGCCGGAAAAGCTGGGGTGAGAACGGCGACCGAGGTGCTCTCGGTGGTGATGCTGATCATCGGCATCGCCCTGGCCTTGACGGTGCTCGCCTCGTTGCTGCGGGACCTATGGCACTGAGCTGGGAGAACTGGCTGCAGCTGCTGGTGCTCGTCTCCGGCGTCTTCGCCGTCACCCGGCTGTTCGGGCCTTATCTCGCCCGGGTGCTCGAGGGCGGCCCCGCGCCGGGCGATCGCGTCTTCCTGCCCGTCGAGCGCGCCATCTACCGCCTAACCGGTGTCGACCCGGGCCGCGAGCAGCCCTGGACGGCCTATGCGCTCTCGCTGCTCGCCTTCAGCGCGGTCTCCGTCGTCGGCCTCTATGTGCTCCAGCGCGTGCAGGGCGTGCTGCCGCTGAACCCGACTGACGTCGCCGGGGTGCCGCCCGCGCTCGCGTTCAACACCGCCTCGAGCTTCGTCACGAACACCAACTGGCAGAACTACGGCGGCGAGTCGACCATGAGCCATCTGACACAGATGGCAGGCCTGACGGTGCAGAACTTCGTCTCCGCCGCGGTCGGGATCGCCGTCGCCGTCGCGCTGGTGCGCGGGCTGACCCGTCGCCGTTCGGAGACGATCGGGAACTTCTGGGCCGACCTCACGCGCTCGACGACGCGTGTGCTCCTCCCCCTCTCCGTGCTGCTCGCCCTCGTGCTCATCAGCCAGGGCGCCGTGCAGTCGCTGCGAGGGAGCGCCGAAGTGACCACCGTCCAGGGCGCGACGCAGTCGATCTGGCGCGGCCCGGTCGGGAGCCAGGAGGCGATCAAGGAGCTCGGCACGAACGGAGGCGGCCCCGCGAACGCGAACTCGGCCCACCCGTTCGAGAACCCGACGCCGTTCACGAACCTCGTCGAGATCCTCGCGCTCCTGGCGATCCCGTTCGCGCTCACGTACGCCTTCGGCCGGATGACCGGCAACCACCGCCAGGGCTGGGCGATCTTCGCGGCCATGTTCGTGCTCTGGATCGGCTCGGCAGGCATCGCCATGCACTACGAGGCCGACGGCAACCCGCGGCTCGAGGCGGTCGGCGCCAGCCAGGACCTCGGGAACATGGAGGGCAAGGAAGTTCGCTTCGGGTCGGCCACGACCGGCCTCTTCGCAGCCTCGACGACCGGCACCTCGACCGGCGCGGTCGACGGCGCCCACGACAGCTTCACGCCGCTGGGCGGCGCCGTTCCGCTCGTGAACATGATGCTCGGCGAAGTGTCCCCGGGTGGGGTCGGCGCCGGCCTCTACGGAATGCTGATCTTCGCCCTGCTGTCCGTCTTCATCGCGGGCTTGATGGTCGGACGCACGCCCGAGTACCTCGGCAAGAAGATCCAGGCGACGGAGATGAAGCTCGTCACCGCCTACATCCTCATCGTGCCGGCGCTGATCCTCGTCTTCTCTTCGGTCTCCGTGCTCCTCGACCGGGCGAAGTCGTCGATCCTGAACCCGGGCCCGCACGGGCTCTCCGAGGTCGTGTACGCGTTCACCTCGACGGCGAACAACAACGGCTCGGCGTTCGGCGGCCTGACCGGGAACACCGACTGGTTCAACACGACGCTCGGGCTCTCGGTGCTCGCCGGCCGCTTCCTCCCGATCGTCCTCGTGCTCGCGATCGCGGGCTCGCTGGCGCGCAAGCAGCCGGTGCCGCCGTCCGCAGGCACGTTCCCGACCGGCACGCCGCTGTTCACGGCTCTGCTCGTCGGCGTCGTCCTCATCGTCGTCGCGCTCACTTACTTCCCCGTGCTCGCGCTCGGCCCGGTCCTGGAGCACCTCGGACTGTGACCCTGCGCAACGAGCCCCGCTCCCTGCTCGACCGCGAGATCCTGCTGCGCGCCGCCCGCGACAGCGTCGCCAAGCTCCACCCGCGCCGGATGATGGGAAACCCGGTCCTGTTCGTCGTCGAAATCGGGAGCGTGCTCGTCACCGCCCTCGCGATCGCGGATCCGAGCGTCTTCGCCTGGCTCGTCGCGATCTGGCTCTGGTTCACGGTCCTGTTCGCGACCTTCGCCGAGGCTGTCGCAGAGGGCCGCGGCAAGGCGCAGGCGGACGAGCTGCGCAAGACGCGCGCCGAGACGGTCGCGCATCGGCGTCGGAACGGCTCGCTCGAGGATGTCCCGAGCTCGGCGCTGCGCCAGGGCGACGAGGTCGTCGTCTCGGCCGGGGAGGTGATCCCGGCCGACGGGACGGTGATCGAGGGCATCGCGAGCGTCGACGAGTCGGCGATCACCGGCGAGTCGGCGCCGGTAATCCGCGAGTCCGGCGGCGACCGCTCCGCCGTCACCGGCGGCACCCGCGTCCTCTCCGACCAGATCGTCGTCCTGGTCACGGCGCAGCCGGGCGAGAGCTTCCTCGACCGCATGATCGCGCTCGTCGAGGGCGCGGAGCGTCAGAAGACGCCGAACGAGATCGCCCTCAACATCCTGCTCGCCGGCCTGACGATCGTCTTCCTGCTCGCCGTCGTCACCCTGCAGCCGTTCGCGATCTACTCCGGCGCCGAGCAGGACGTGATCGTGCTCGTCGCCCTGCTCGTCTGCCTGATTCCAACGACCATCGGCGGGCTGCTCTCGGCGATCGGGATCGCCGGGATGGACCGCCTCGTGCGGCGCAACGTGCTTGCGCTCAGCGGACGCGCGGTCGAAGCGGCCGGTGACTGCTCGACGCTCCTGCTCGACAAGACCGGGACGATCACGCTCGGGAACCGGCAGGCCGCGGAGTTCCTGCCGTTGCCCGGCATCGAGGAGCGAGAGCTCGCGGACGCGGCGCAGCTGTCGAGCCTCGCCGACGAGACGCCCGAGGGCCGCTCGATCGTCGTCCTCGCGAAGGAGCGCTACGGCCTGCGCGAGCGGGAGATCGGCGAGGGGACGCTCGTCCCGTTCACGGCCGAGACGCGGATGAGCGGCGTCGACCTCAACGGCACGAAGATTCGCAAGGGCGCCGGCGACGCGATCCAGCGCTGGGTCGTGGCCGGCGGGGGCAGGGTCCCCGGGGAGCTCGAGCCGCTCGTCGAGCAGATCGCGCGCTCCGGCGGCACGCCGCTCGTGGTCGCGACGAACGCCAGGACGCTCGGCGTGGTGCACCTCAAGGACGTCGTCAAGGAAGGCCTGCGCGAGCGCTTCGCCGAGCTCCGCGCCATGGGTATCCGCACGATCATGATCACGGGCGACAATCCACTCACGGCGAAGGCGATCGCCGAGGAGTCAGGCGTCGACGACTTCCTCGCCGAGGCGCAGCCCGAGGACAAGATGGCGCTCATCCGCCGCGAGCAGGAGGGCGGCAACCTCGTCGCGATGACCGGAGACGGGACGAACGACGCGCCCGCGCTGGCGGCGGCCGACGTCGGCGTCGCCATGAACACTGGCACCCAGGCCGCGCGCGAGGCCGGGAACATGGTCGACCTCGAC
>JBKPFP010000412.1:0-6642 GCA_046744435.1 Actinomycetota bacterium
CCGCCGAGGCCGAGTTCCCCAACAAGAAGAAGGCAAAGAAGGCCAGGAAGCCGAAGAAGTCCCACAAGACGAAGCACGAGCCCGAGATGAGCGCCCCCGTCGAGCCCGTCGACGACGACGATTCGGACGAGCGCGGGCGGGACGAGCACCGCGAGAAGGACAAGGGAAAGCACAGGGGTCGCCACGACCACGGCGACGACGGGCGGGACGAGGATCGGCAGCGCGGCGACAGCCGGCGCGACGACCGCGACTAATCGCCGACTAGGATGCGCGCGTGCCGCGCCTGCGCTACCTGTTCACCCGCCGGATGGGGCCGGTCGGCATCGCGCTGACGGCGTTCGACGTCTGGCGCCGCATTCCGCCGCACCACCGCAGGCGGCTGATCGCCGAGGCGCGCAGGCACGGTCCCCGGATCGCCAAGGCCGCAGCGGCCAGCGCCGCGGCTCGTCGGCGCCGCCGACCCCCTAGGCGCTCACCGTAGCGGGCTCGGGCAGCTCGAGCGCCTCTTGGACGATGCGCTCCTGCATCCGCGCGTGCGCGGTCGGGTAGCCCTCGCTCGGGCTCGCGCGCCACGGTCGCCCGACGAAGCGCAGCGGTAGCTCGCCGACGGCCTCCTCGAGGCGGTGCCGGATCGCCCGCCACGCGCCCATGTTCTGCGGCTCCTCCTGCGCCCAGACGACCTCTTCGAGGCGGGGATACGAGGCGACCAGGGCCTCGGCCGCCCCGACCGGGAACGGGTACAGCTGCTCGACCCGCGCCACCGCGATCGAGGTCGCCGCCGCGCGCCGCTCGTGCCCAACGACGTCGTAGTAGAGCTTGCCCGAGACGATGACGAGCCGCCGCACTTGCTCGCGGTCGGCGGCCGGGTCGTCGAGGACCGGCTCGAAGCGCCGCTCCGCGAGGTCGGCGAGCGTCGACGAGGCCTCCTTCAGGCGCAGCAGGCCCTTCGGAGTCATCACGATCAGCGGCCGCGCGTTCGGGTCGAGCGCCTGGCGCCGCAGGAGGTGGAAGTACTGGCCCGCGGTCGTCACGTTCGCGATCCGCACGTTCTCCTGCGCGGCGAGCTGGAGGAAGCGCTCCAGCCGCGCGCTCGAATGCTCGGGCCCGTTGCCCTCGTAGCCGTGCGGCAGGAGCAGCGTCAGCCGCGAGGTTTGGCGCCACTTGGCGAGCCCGGAGACGAGGAACTGGTCGACGATCACCTGCGCGCCGTTGACGAAGTCGCCGAACTGCGCCTCCCAGAGCACGAGCGCCTCGGGCGCGGCGACCGAGTAGCCGTACTCGAAGCCGAGCGCGGCGAACTCCGACAACGGCGAGTTGTAGAGCTCGAAGGACGCCTGCGCGTCGGCGAGGTTCCCGATCGGCACGTGCTGCGCGCCGGTCGCGGCGTCATGGAGCACGAGGTGGCGGTGCGAGAACGTCCCTCGCTCCGTGTCCTGTCCGGTCAGGCGGATGGGGATGCCCTCGACGAGCAGCGAGGCGAACGCGAGCGCCTCCGCCTGGCCCCAGTCGATGCCGCCCGCGTCGAGCGCCTCGACGCGCCGGTCGAGCTGCTTGACCAGCTTCGGGTTCACGCTGAAGCCCTCGGGCACCTCGATCAGCTCGGCGTTGAGCCGGCGCAGGCGCTCTGCGGGCACCGCCGTCACGACGTGCGTCTCGGCCGAACGGGGCGTGCCCTCTCCCGAGTCGCCCTGCGGGGAGCGCAGCGCGGTCTTGAGCGTCTCGTGCGCGGCGCGCAGGCGCGACTGCTCCTCGGCGGCGAGCTGGTCGGAGTCCTCGCGCGACACGACGCCTTCTGCAGAGAGCCGCTCGGCGAACAGCTCGCGCACGCTCGGGTGCTCGGCGATCCGGTGCGCCATCAACGGCTGCGTGAAGGCAGGCTCGTCGCCCTCGTTGTGGCCGTGTCGGCGGTAGCCGACGAGATCGACGACGACGTCGTGTCCGAAGCGTCGCCGGAACGCCATCGCCAGCCGGATCGCGGAGATCGCGGCCTCCGGGTCGTCGGCGTTGACGTGGATGATGGGGATGTCGAAGCCCTTCGCGAGGTCGCTCGAGTAGCGCGTCGAGCGGCCGTCCTGCGGCTCGGTCGTGAAGCCGATCTGGTTGTTCGCGATCACGTGCAAGGTGCCGCCGGTCGTGTAGCCCAGCAGGCCCTCGAGGTTGAGCGTCTCGGCGACGACGCCCTGGCCCGGGAAGGAGGCGTCGCCGTGGATCAGGACCGGCAGGGCGACGCTCGGATCCAGGACGGCGGCGCGGTTCGAGCGGTCGGTCTGCTCGGCGCGGGCCGTGCCCTCGACGACGGGGTCGACCGCCTCCAGGTGGCTCGGGTTCGCCGCGAGCGTGACGGTCAGCTCGCCGGCCTTCGTCGGCCGGCGCCCGGTGGCGCCGAGGTGGTACTTGACGTCGCCGCTCGCGCCCTCGGCCTTGGCTGCGACCGCCTCGATCGTCCGCTCGCCCTCGAACTCGCGGAGGAGCTCCTCGTAGGGCCGGCCGATGATGTGCGCGAGCACGTTCAGGCGCCCGCGATGGGCCATGCCGATGACGACCTCGTGCGCGCCGGCCTCGGCGGCCAGCTGGAGCGCCTCGTCGAGCATCGGCACCATCACGTCGAGGCCCTCGATCGAGAACTGCTTCTGCCCGAGGAACGCCCTGCGTAGGTAGTGCTCGAAGCCCTCGACCTCGGTCAGGCGGGTGAGCAGACGGCGCTTCTCGTCATCGGTGAGGGGCGTCCGGTAGCGGCCCGACTCGATCGCCTGACGCAGCCAGACGCGTTCCTGGTGGTCCGAGATGTGCTCGATCTCGTACGCGATCGTCCCGCAGTACGTCTCGCGCAGGCGCGGGAGGACCTCCGCGAGCGTCTCGCCCGGAAGGTTGATACGCAGGATCGAGGCCGGGATGCGCGCCATCAGCTCCGGCGTCAGCTTCGGAACGAGGAGCTGCGGCTCGAGCGCCGGGTCGCCCACCGGCTCGGAGCCGAGCGGGTCGAGGCGTGCGGCCAGGTGGCCGTGCGTGCGATGAGCCTTGATCAGGGCGACGGCCGCGGCGACGGCGCCGAGCACCTCCTCGTCGACGGCGGCCGTCGGAGCTTCCTCGGCCTCCGTGGCGGTGTCAGGCACCGGAGCGGTGTCAGTCACCGGCGGCGCCGCGGGCGCGATGGGGGCGCCGTCACCGTCGATGCGCAGGGTCTCGAGAAGGCGAGCGAGCCCGGGCAGGGTGCGCAGCAGCTCGCTGTCTCCGCTCTCGAAGACAGCGCGCCACTCGGCCGGCACCGCCTCGGGGTTCTCGAGGTATTCCTCGAACAGGGCTCGGGCGTAGCCGACGTTCAGGCCGTCGACGTCGTGCACGCTCATCAGGTTCTTTCTACCAGGGGAATCCCCTGTGGGAGCGGGTGATTAATAGAGGGGGTTCTCTGTCGCGACGGCGAAGGTCATGCCGACGAGCCAGCCGAGGATCCCGATCACGACGGCTGCCGCCGCAAGGCGCTCGTGCCGCCCGCCGATCGCAACGGCGATGAACGCGACGATGAGCGCGAACGGCGCCAGCCGCACGGGCTTTTCGACCATCGCGACGAAGCTGAGCGCGATCGACGCGGCCGCGAGGAAGCCGGCGACGGCCTCCCCCGGGCGTGACTCCTCGATCGGCGAGGCGGAGTTGCCGTCGTACCCGGCCCGCGTGCTCACGGCAGCGCCTTCGCCGCCCGCCGGGTGCGCGCGTACGAGCGCTCAGGGCGACCGCGCGGGCCTCCGGGCCGGCGACGCGGCTTCCCCAGCGGCGACCACGGCGGTCCGGGCTCGGGCTCGGGAAGCAGCGCCGCTTCCTCGGGCCGCGGCTCGGCGCGAATCGCCCACCAGCAGACGAGCCCCAGGTAGATGATCGGGAGCTTGAGGACGAGCATCATGAAGACCAGCTCGACCACGGCTACCAGTGTAGGAGATCGCGCAAATCGGTGTCAGACACCGGCTTGAGGTGCATTGAGCCGCAGGCCCGGTCCCCAGTGTCTGACACCGATCGGCGGCGACTAGTCCGTGCCGGCCTCGGGCTGGCGCACGCGGCCCCGATGGCCATCCCGCGGAGCGTTCACCCGCAGCCGCAGGACATCCGGCCGGTGGTAGTGCCCAGCCGGGTCGAACCGCTGCCGCTCCTCGAGAAGGCGGCCCGGGTCGAGCTCAGCGTAGAGGATCCCTTCCTCGTCGTAGAGCGGCCCCGCCAGGTAAGCGCCGTCCGGTCCCAGGATCGCGCTCCCGCCCCGCCCGATGACGTCCTGGCCCTCGAGCGCCGCGCGCAACGGAAAGTCGTCCGGATAGGCCGAGGCGCGCTGGAAGTGCGACGGCGCGACGACGAACGAGCGCGCCTCGCGCGCGATGTGCACGAGCGTCGACTGCCAGGCATCGCCGTCGTCGGCCGTGGACGCGATGTAGACCTCCACGCCCGACTCGTAGAGCGAGAACCGCGCCAGGGGCATGTAGTTCTCCCAGCAGATCAGGCCGCCGATGCGTCCGATGTCCGTCGGGATCGCGCGCAGCCCGCGGCCGTCGCCCTGTCCCCAGACCAGCCGCTCGTGGTTCGTCGGAACGAGCTTGCGGTGGTGGAGCGCGAGCTGCCCGTCGGGCGCGTAGTAGAGCAGCGTGTTGTAGAGCGTCCCCGGCCGCTCGGGGTCGACCTCGTTCACGCCGGTCACGAGCCAGACCGAGTGCTCGCGCGCGATCTCACCGAGCCGGTCGGCCGCCGGCCCCGGCACGTCCACCGCGGAGCGCGCGATCGCCGCGAAGGCGCCCTTCGCCCGCTCATCGGCCCAGCCGGCGAAGTGGCGGGCCCAAACCGAGGACGGGTAGACGGCGACGAAGGTCTCGGGAAAGACGACGAGCTTGGCGCCCTCGCCGGCGGCCTCGGCGGTCAGCTCGGCGAGCCGCTCGATGGTTGCGTCGCGATCGAGAACGACCGGCTGCGCCTGGACGCATGCTGCTTTGACGGGCGCTTCCACGCCCTCGATTCTACGGCGCTAACGAATGCGCAGCGAGAGCGCGCCGGCTCCGAAGCCCGCCTTCTTGGCGCTGAACATCAAGCGCCCGCGCTTTCGGGGCCGGACCTTGAACCTGACCTGCCCGGACCGGTTCGTCTTGGCCCGCCTCGACCGGATGCCGGCGCCGGAGACCGTCACGGTCGCGGCCGCGACCGGCTTCCCCGACGAGTCCGACACGCGAACGAGCAGCTTCGCCCAGCGACGGCGCAGCGGTCGGCCGCTCACCAGGACGCGCAGCCGCTTGAGGATGTCGATGCGCTGCGCGGCCGTGAAGTCGCCGACGTTGCGCGCCTTGTCCATCGCGGCGACGCGCCACCAGAACGAGCCGCCCGACTTGAAGAACGGGTGCAGGAGGGTCGGTGCGTAGCTCGTGTTGTCAGTCTCGACCTCCTCCACGTTCGTGGCGAAGTCGGGCCGCTGTGAGATCTGCACCTTGTAGTTCTTCGCGCCGAGCTTCCAGTTCCAAGCGAGCAACACGTGTGTGCCGGAGACGTTCGTCCGCCTTCCGCTCGGCTCGCTGAGAGTGCGTGTGAACGGGAGGTACGAGGACCAGGGGCCGTTGACCGTCCCACTCGGGAGCTTCGGGAACTCCGCCCGCACGCGCCAGCGCCAGATCCCGGGGCCGAAGAGGTAGACGAAGGCGGCGGCCGGCATGCGCAGACCGGGCCACTCCTTGTGCTCCCCGGTCGGCCCGTCCATCGAGAACGTGTAGCCGGAAGCGCCCGCGACGTTCGACCACGTCCACGC
The DNA here is from genome assembly GCA_046744435.1 of Actinomycetota bacterium. Taxonomy (GTDB): domain Bacteria; phylum Actinomycetota; class Thermoleophilia; order Gaiellales; family Gaiellaceae; genus VAXT01. Next base: position 5,765 of record JBKPFP010000412.1, read on the forward strand.
CGGAGTGAAGTCGCCGATCGTCAGGTTGTCGCCGGAGAGGGTCGGCGTGGCCATCTTGCGCTGGAAGGTGAGCACGGACGACCAGGTGAGGCCGATCAGGTTCTCGTCGTCGGCGCGTACGCGCCAGTAGAGCGTCGTGTCGGCCGGATGCGTCGTGAACGGCGTGTACGAGGTCGACGCGGTGACGACGTCTTCGAGGGGCGCGGCGAACGTCGGCTCCTGAGCGACCTGGAAGCGGTAGCGGCGCGCGCCCTCGACCGGCGTCCAGCGGAAGACTGGCTGCTCCGTGAGTAGCGCGCCGTTACCCGGCGAGAGCTGCGACGGCGGAGTCGACTGCTTCTGGAAGTTCGAGGGGGCCGCTGCGAGCGGGTTGCCGACCGCGCCGCTGCCGTCGGGGTTGTTCGCCGGCAGGACGGCCCAGTAGAAAAGCGTCGTCTCGTCGGAATATGTCCGCGGTGCGCTAAACGTGCGCGGCGAGTAGGCCGGCAGCTGCGTGAAGCCGTAGTCGACAATGTTGCTGAACGACGGATCCTTCGAGACGAGGACGAAGTAGCTCTCTTTGCCGTCCAGCGGCTCCCAGGTGAAGTAGGGAGTCCGTCCCTTGCTCGAGCCGCGGATCGGGAGCCGGTAGTCGTTCGCGCCCAAATGGCCGGTGTTGCAGCTCGGGTCACACGGATCGGTCGGCGGCGGGCCGGTCCACTCAAAGGCCCAGCCGCTCGTGTTCTCGAGGTACGTGAAGTCGCCGTACACATCCTGGAGCTGCGAGTCGCGCTCGCCCCGCGCGCGCACCCGTACGCAGTACTCCTGCCCGTTCGAGAGCGCGGTCGTGTCGAATGCGACCGGCAACTGATCCGGATACGGCTTGTTGAAGTTCCAGC
>JBKPFP010000080.1:0-8747 GCA_046744435.1 Actinomycetota bacterium
GTCGAGGCCCTCTCGGCCCTGGCCGGGAACGCCTCGGCCGTGCTGACGAACGCCGAGCTGTACCAGAGCGTCGCCCTCGAGCGCGAGCGCAGCTACGCGATCCTGGCGAACATCGCCGACGGGATCGTCGCCGTCGACCGCGACGGCGACGTCGTGCTCTGGAACAAGGCCGCTGAGCAGATCACCGGCGTGCCCGCGGCCGCGGCGCTGGGACGGACACCGTACGACGTCGTCCACCGCGACCTCGCCTCCGAGGACGAGTCGACCCTCGGCGAGCGCGTCGTCCCGATCCGCCGCGGAGCCGACGAGGTCTACCTCTCGCTGACCGAGGCGGTGATGCGCGATCCGACGGGAGGCGTGGCCGGACGCATCTTCGCCTTCCGCGACGTCTCGGCCGAGCGCCTCGTCGAGCAGATGAAGTCCGACTTCGTGTCGACCGTGTCGCACGAGCTGCGCGCGCCGCTCACGTCGATCTACGGCTTCGCAGAAACGCTCCTCCGGCGCGATGTCCTCTTCGGCGAGGAGGAGCGGCAGACGTTCCTCGGCTATGTCGCCTCGGAGGCGCAGCGACTGACCGGCATCGTCGACACGCTGCTCAGCGTCGCCCGGCTCGACGCCGGCGACCTCCAGGTCGACGTGAGCCCGATCGACGTGCGCTCCGTCGTCTCAGAAGTGGTGGCGAGCGTCGAGGCCGCGGCCGCGGCGGTCGGCAACGGGCACCGGTTCGTGGTCGACGTGCCGGACGAGCCGCTCGCCGCGGCGGCCGATCACGAGAAGCTCCGCCAGATCCTCGCCAACCTCGTCGAGAACGCCGTCAAGTTCTCGCCCGCGGGCGGGACGGTCACGGTCGGCGCCCGGCGGGCGGGCGCCGCAGTCGAGGTGCGGGTCGTGGATGAGGGCATCGGGATCCCCGCGGGGGAGCGGGAGCACATCTTCCGGAAGTTCCACCGAGTCGAGAGCGGCGGCCGCGACCGCGGCGGCACTGGCCTCGGGCTGTTCATCGCGCGCGGGCTCGTCTCCGCGATGGGCGGACGGATCTGGGTCGACTCGGACGAAGGCCGGGGCTCGAGCTTCGCCTTCGAGCTGCCGCTCGCGGCCGAAACCATGCTGGAGCGGGACTGAGTGTCCGTGCCGTCGGGTATACCCGAGTCCGATTTGCCGAAGGTGCTGGTGATCGACGACGAGGCGCCGATCCGGCTGCTCTGCCGCGTCAATCTCGAGGCCGAGAAGATGATCGTGCTCGAGGCGGAGGAGGGGCCGAGCGGACTCGAGCTGGCGCGCAGCGAGCGGCCCGACGTGATCCTGCTCGACGTGATGATGCCGGCCATGGACGGGTGGGAGGTGCTGCAGCGCCTGCTCGAGGACGAGGCGACGCGCGAGATTCCGATCGTGTTCCTCACGGCCCGCGCGGAGCTGCGTGACCGCGCGCGCGGGCTCGACCTCGGCGGCGTCGACTATGTGACGAAGCCGTTCAACCCGCTCGAGCTCGCTCCCCTCGTGCGCGGCGTCCTCGAACGCGTGTCACGCGGGGAGCGCGAGGCCCTCCGCCGGGAGCGGATCGCCGAGCTGCGGGACCTCCTCGCCGAGTAGGGCGGGCTAGCCCGCGAAGTCGGCGGTCACGAGCCGCGCCGATCCGCCTGCCACTCCGACTCCGATTCGCCTGAAGCTCGGATCGAGGAGCACCGCGCGGTGCGAGGGGCTCGTCATCCACATCTGGAGGACGACCGAGGCGCTGAAGCCGGGCTCGGTGGCGTAGGCGATGTTCTCGCCGATCGCTCGCGCGCGCACGCCGAAACGGCGCAGGCGCTGGACGAACGGCCCGTGGTCGAAGTAGCCCCTACGGGCCATGTCGACCGAATGGAAGCGAGCTGCCCGGTGCAGCGCCGGTCCGAGGCCGAGCGGTCGCCGCCCGTTGCGTGCCCGGACGCCGTTCACCGCCCGCAGGATTGCGAGCTCGGCGGAGTTCGGTCCGATGGCGGCACCCGTCGGTGCCCTGCTCGCCGGCATCGAGTTCAGGTCGGCCGTGGCAGCCGGTGCTCCGGCTGCGCAACAGACGAATAGCACAGCGAAGACGCTGAGAATGCGGCGGTTCTCAGTCATCAGGAAGTCGGGCGGCACCGTAACGAACTCGGTGGAGGATGCCAAGTTGAGAACGATACGAACCTTGTGAAAGGTGGGGTTACTTACTCCCTTAGTGAGGAAAGCTGCAGTTATCTCGCGGTCTGCGCGAGCAGGATCCCGCCCAGGACGAGCAGGCCGCCGGCGACCTCGATCCGGCTCAGCGACTCTCCGAGCCACGCGTAGGCGACGAGCGCGCCCGCCACCGGCTCCCAGGTCGCGGCGATCGCGACGCGGGTGGCGGCGATGTGCCGCAGCGACGCCACGAGCAGGCCGAACGGGATGATCGTGCCGACGACGATCATCGTCAGCATCAGCAGCCAGACCGGGAGGTCGGTCGAGAGCACGGACCCCTCGAGCCCGACGCGGTCGTCGACGAGCCCGGCGGGGAAGCTCCACCACGGCTCGAGCACGGCCCAGAAGAGCGAGGCGAAGGCGAAGCCCCACCAGAGGAGCGAGAGCGGGTCACGACGGCCGACCGCGTGCTCGGCGAGGAGGATGTAGAGCGCGAAGGTGACCGCCGCGCCGAGCGACGCGACGACGCCCACGCCGTCCAGCGCGATCCCGCCCCAGACGTCGACGACGAGCGACAGCCCCGCGAGCGCGAGGATGAGCGCGACCCAGATCCGGCGGCGGACCGGCTCCTTGCGGACGAACCGCGCATAGAGCGCGACGAGCACCGGCGCGACGTACTGGATGAGGAGCGCGATGCCGATCTCCAACCGGTGGATCGCGAGGAAGTACAGGAGCTGGACGAGTCCGAGACCGACGATCCCGAAAACGGCCAGGAACGGCAGCTCGGCTCGAGTGACGCGAAGGGTCTCCGGCCGTGTGAGCGCGAGCACGAGCCCGAGCCCGACGACCGCACCGGCAGAGCGCACCTCGGCCAGCCGCAGCGACGAGAGCCCGGAGGAGAGGATCGCCTTCGACACGGTGCCGTTGACGGCCCAGAGCGTGGCGGCACTCAGGACCATGGCGTAGCCGAGGAGCGGGCGCCGCTCTACCACCGGGCCACGCTATCCCACTACACTTCGGCCCAGGAACGGGGTGTAGCTCAGTCTGGTTAGAGTGCTGCGTTTGGGACGCAGAAGTCGCCGGTTCGAATCCGGCCACCCCGACTGAAGGGCCTCCTCGTACGTGCTCCGACGCTGGACGACGCCGACGGCGTCGCCGAGTTGCTGAACGCCCGCGACCGCTTCGACTTCGACGAGGCCGAGCCGATCGCCTTCAGCGCCGAGGAGCTTCGCGAGTGGTGGCGCGTCGACGAGGCGAGCCTCGAGCACGACGCGTGGATCGCGGTGCGCGACGGGGAGATCGTCGCGTACGTCCGCGCGCGCCGGGAGCGCGATCTGGCCAACCTTGAGGACGAGTCGTGCGTGCACCCCGACGCCCGCGGACAGGGCCTCGGCTGGGAGCTGCTCGACCTCGCGGAGGCCTGGGCGCGCGAGCGCGGGCTGCGACGCCTGCATGCGCACGTCGTCAACGAGGACGGGAGGCGCATGCTCGAGGAGCGCGGGCACGAGCTCGTGCGCTACTTCTGGCGGATGGAGATCGAGCTCGACGAGCCGCCGGCCGAGCCCGAGCCGCCGGAGGGGTTCGAGATCCGCGGCTACAGGCCCGGCGACGATGACGTCGCCCTGCACGCGATGCACCAGGAGTCGTTCGCGGACCACTGGGAGTTCACGCCTGAGCCGTTCGACAAGTGGCTCTCGTGGCGCACCGGGCGGAGCGATTACGCGCCGGAGCTCTGGCGCGTGGCACTGGCCGGGGACGATCTCGTCGGGTCCGCGCTCTGCTTCGGCGACCGCAACCTCGGCTGGGTGCTCGACCTCGCCGTCGCTCCGCGAGCGAGGCGGCACGGGCTCGGCCTGGCGCTGCTTCGCTCCGGCTTCCGCGCGCTTGCCGAGCGCGGCCAGACTCATATCGGGCTCGAGGTCGACTCGGAGAACGAGAGCGGCGCGACGAGGCTCTACGAGCGTGCCGGGATGAGCGTTTCGCGGCGCTACGCGACCTACGAGAAGCGGCTCGCCTAGCGCCGCACGACGGCGGTTTGCCCGCCGTTCGGAGCAGGCTCCCGCGGCGGGTTCGAGTTGACGAGCACGGCAGCGACGAGCAGGACGGCCATGCCGACGGCGCCCTCGCCGAGCAGGCTGCGGGACAGCACGCTCGGCGCCTCGCCGCGCTCGAGCATCGGCCGCACCACGAAGCGGTGAAGACCGCCCCAGCCGAGGGCGAGCGCGGCGAGCGCCAACTTGATCGCGAGCACGCGTCCGTAGGGCTCTTCCCAGAGGTCGGACGCCTGGGGCAGGCGCAGGTACGCGAGGTACGCGCCGGCACCGACGACCAGCGCGACGAGCACCGCCGCGAGCCGCGAGAAGCGCAGGAAGGCGGCTCGCCGCAGCTCCGGCGAGCTCGGCCAGACGACGAGCGCCAGCTGGACGAGCCCGCCGATCCAGAGGCACGCCGCCGAGAGGTGCACCCAGTCCGCGAGCTCCGAGCGCCACGACGCGCCGGCTTCGACGCCGGAGTGGCCGGAGAGCGCGAGGCCTGAGCAGAGCCCGAGGCTGAGCGCGAACGCAGGCCAGAGCAACCACGTCCGCTCGGTGAGCCAGCCGAGGAAGATCAACGCTGCGACGACTCCGAAGCCGAGCGTCATGACGATGAACGCGATGCCAAACCGAGTTCCCTGTGCGAGGGGAGAGAGGTCGCCGTAGAGGAGCTTGCCGAACGGAAGCTGCAGCGCGTCCCGCGCCCGCAGGATGAAGGCGGCGATCCCTAGCTCGAGGGCGCCGACGACCCCTGCCGCCGCGACGAGGTAGAAGCGCCGGTCGAGCGCAGGGTTGCCGTCGCCTCCGACGACGAGCAGGCGGAAGCCGAGCCCGCCGACCACGAGCGCGAGCGCGAGGAAGTAGCCCCATCGCACGAGGTCCTCGGTGCCGGTCGGGCCGGTGGAGCCGAACGCCTCGGTCGGCGGCGGCGGCTTCACGCGCACGCCGAACGTGTAGACGCCCGAGAGCACGTGCCCCTCGAGCGAGGTCACCTGCCAGCGCACGGTGTACGCGCCAGTCGGCAGCCGATGGACCGGGACGCTCACGATCCGGCCGTCGTCGGCGGTCCTCGTCGGCCCTTTGGCAAGCGAAGCGCCGCGCGCGCTGAGCACCTTGATCGACTGCGGGACGACGAGCACGCCCTGGTCGAAATGCAGGACGACTGCGCGTGGCGCCTGCTCGACCCGCTGGCCGAAGTCCGGCTTCCGCTCGAGGAGGTTCGCGTGCCCGAGCGCGGCCGAAGGGAGTGCCAGCGCCGTCAGAGCGACGACGGCGAGCGCCCTCACGACCCCGGCTCTCCTGCGAGCGGCGACAGGTGCCCGAAGATCGGCGCGACGTTGCGGTCGCAGTAGAGCAGGACGGCGACGGCGACGAGGACGAGCGCGAAACCGCCGCGGAAGACCGGCGAGCGGGGCCGGAAGGTCGCGGCGAGCGGGAAGAGCGCGCCGATGATCGCCGTCCAGCCGAGCGCGTGATGGAGAAACGCCGAGCGCGAGAAGAGCCACGGGTTCTGCTCGTGGATCAGGAAGGCCCCGCCCGAGACGAGCAGCGCGATCGGCAGCGCGAGGTTCCAGAGCGGGTTTTTCAACTTGCCGCGCACGAGCGCCAGCTGGGTCGCGCCGGCGAGCATCATCACCTGGGCCCAGGCGCCGTGAGCCAGCATGTGGATCGCCGAGCTGGTGAAGAAGACCATCACGGGCCACATGAGCACGCCCATCAGGAACGCGGTGCCCGGCCAGAGGTAGGCCCGCCAGGATCGGACGCGCCACACGTCCCCGCCGACGATCGCCTCTGCTAGCAGACAGAGGCCGAGGAAGAGAAAGCCCGTTCCGAACATCCAGTGGACGACCTCGGCGGGCGGCGTCACCGCTCTTCCTCCTGGGCGCGCTCGAGGTCGGACAGCAGCCCCGGGACGACCCAGAAGTGGAAGACCGCTCCGGCGAGGATGACCAGCAGCGGCGGCTGGATCGCGAGGTACCAGAAGTCGTGCGCGTGCGGCTCGAGCAGCGTGATCCGGTAGGGCTGGACGAAGGCCCAGACGAGCCCTGCGATCGCGGTCAGCGGTCCGAGCAGCGAGACTGCGACCCACCGCCGCGTCGGACGGGTGCGGGCCTCGGAGCGCCTCTGGACAAGCTCTCCTTCGATACCGCTACCTCCTCCGACCGCGATTGTAAGCAGCGGTCGAGGGTCTGGGCAGGCCGCGCAGAACCTCTCCGGTCTCCTCGCCCGTGAGGAAGCGGAGGAAGAAGTACGTCGAGGCGACGAAGAAGACCGCGGCCTGCTCGAAGGCCATCGAGATGCCCGCGATCTGCTGGTCGGTGAGCGCCGAGAGGCCCCAGAGCCCCGGCCCGTTCTCGTAGAACGAGTAGATGGGCTCCGGGATCAACGCGAGCAGGAGGCCGAGGGGGCTCGCTAGGACGAAGGCGGCGAAGAGGTAGGCCGCGCGGCCGCCGTCGCTCAGTCGCCGCGGATGGCTCTGGAGAACCGGCCACCACACGAGGCAGCCGGCCGCGAAGTACGACGCGTGCTCGAGGTGGAGGAGCGTCGCCTGGTGCCGCAGCGCCGCATCGTAGGCGTGCGGGATGTGCCAGGTGAAGTAGACGGCGAGCCAGACTGCGAGGGCTAATGGCGGCCAGGTCAGTTGGCGCGCGACCGGCAGCCGGCCGAGCGCGGCGGCGAGGGCGGGCGGGACGCCGAGCACGCAGAGCGCGGGGGCCCACTCGGCGAGCACGACGTTCTGGAGCAGGTGGATCGAGAGCAGGTAGTTCAGGGCGATTGTCTGGATCGGCGTGATCGAGACGACCAGGATCAGCGCGAGGCCGGCGCCGAAGCAGTAGATGCGCCAGCGTGGCGTGGGCGTTCTCTGGATGACGAGCGCGTAAGCGAGCGCGAGCGCTGGTACGAGTAGAAGCGCTTCGACGTCCCAGGCCCATGCGTACGGATCCACGCGGCTACCCTACGCAGTGCCAGCGCGGGCGTAGCTCAGTGGTAGAGCACGAGGCTTCCATCCTCGGTGTCGCGGGTTCGATCCCCGCCGCCCGCTTCGTCCGGTTGACGCGCTAAGCTGTTGTCAACAATGAAAACAGAGGAGCGCGACGAGGCGAGACGTCTGCGGAGAGAACAAGGTCTCTCTGTCAAGGAGCTCGCGCGACTTCTCGGCGTTTCCCAGTCGTCTGTGAGTCTCTGGGTCAGAGATATCGAGCTCACGAGCGCTCAGCGAGCTGTCCTGCGGAAGCGCATGCGAACCGGCTGCGCGGGCTCGAGTTGGCGGGTCGCAAAAGCACTCGAACGACGCCGGCAGGCACAGGATCAAGGACGAGAGGCCGCGAGAGTCGGAGACCCTCTCCATTCGGCGGGTTGCATGCTCTACTGGGCGGAGGGATCCCGGTCCAGGAACTCAATTCGCTTCACGAACTCAGACCCGGCGATGATCCTGTTCTTCGCCACCTTTCTGCGCAGGTGCTTCGACGTTTCCGACGAGAGGTTTCGGATTACCTGCAACCTGTTCGCGGACCACGCCGTCCGTCAGGTCGAGATCGAGCAGTCCTGGCTCGATCTGCTCGCGTTGCCACGAACCTGCCTCTGCAAGTCGAGCGTGAATACCTACTCGAGATACAGCAAGAAGAAGCGGCGCAACAAGCTCCCGTACGGCACATGTCGCGTCGCCGTTCACGACACCCGGATCGTCCAGCAAATCTACGGCGCGATCCAGGAGTACGCCGGCTTCGACCGCGAGGAGTGGCTCATGTAGTCGTCCGACCCGGCCGCAATGCTGGCGGGCGCCGTGCAGGAACGCGTGGTCCGCTTTCGCACCTCGACGGTCCTTACCGTGCTCGGAATCACGATCGCGGTCGCGTTGCTGCTCCAGGTCGTATGGATCGCGCGCCAGGTCCTGACGTGGGTGCTGATCGCAGTCTTCCTCGCGCTCGCGATGAACCCGGCCGTCGAGTGGCTCCAGACGCATGGTCTCAAGCGGCGCGCGGCGGCGACGGGCGTCACGTTCCTGTTCGTCCTCGCCGGGATCGTCGGCATCGGCGCGCTCTTCGTTCCGACGCTGGTCGACGAGGTGAACAAGTTCGCCGACGCGACCCCCGGCTACGTGGAAGACCTCACAAAGGGACGAGGTCCGCTGGGCTTCCTCCAAGAGGACTACCACGTTGTCGACCGCGTGCGGGACGCGGTCGAAGAGGGCGGAGCCGCCTCGCGAGTGCTCGGCCTCTCGGGCACGGCGATCGCGATCACGAAAGGTGTGCTGACCGCGATCGTCGCCGTCGTGACGATCGCGTTCATGACCTTCTTCATGCTCCTCGAAGGCCCGACCTGGATGGAGCGCTTCTACTCGCTCCTGCCCGCCGACAAGCAGCCGCGCTGGCGCCAGATCGGTCGGGACATTTACCGAACAGTTGGGGGCTACGTGACCGGCAACCTCTTCATCAGCCTCATCGCCGGAGTGTCCTCGACGGTGCTGCTGCTCGCCCTCGGCGTTCCCTTTGCAGTCGCCCTCGGGCTCCTCGTCGCGATCCTCGACCTCATCCCGCTGGCAGGGGCGACCCTCGCCGCGATCATCGTCAGCACGGTCGC
>JBKPFP010000384.1:0-3876 GCA_046744435.1 Actinomycetota bacterium
TGAAGCTGAAATTGGCCGAGCCGTTGTCGCCGACGTCGACCTCGATGATGGCCGGGTTGCCGGCCTTGAGGCGAAGCGCGATCTTCTCACTCGCCTTCGTACCCGCGATCGTGAGCGTGCCGCGCTTCAGCTTCGGGCGCTTGAAACGCGACATCACCGGGCGCCTCCGCACGGCGGTGCCGGTCACCGAGACCGGGTCCCATCTGCCTCCGAAACCGGTGAGTCCTGCGCCGGCGGTCTGGCCCGGCCTCCTGTCCCCGGCGAAGTAGTAGAGCGGATGGCCGCGATAGGTGACCTGCATCCTGCCGCCGATACGACGGGTGCTGCCTAGGAGTGCACGCCGGGCACCGGCGACCGCCCTCGGCCTGCCGCGCGTGGTGAGGGGTGGCCAGACCTTCGCGCACTTGCCGTAGCAGCTGCTCTTGCTGCGTCTGTCGTGCGCCCAGAGGTAGAGCGTCTTGCCGTGGGAGTCGACGATGATCCGGCCGAGGCTGCTTTGGCCCGACTTGACGACCGCCCCTCTGTGGTTCGCCGCTGCGGCGCCTGGGGCGAGTGCCGCTGCCGCCGCCAAGACGAGAACAGCCACCGTGAGGACACGGCGCCCGTTGAGATGAAGTTTCTTCATGGTGTCCTTTCGGATTGGTTGACCTTTCGTGTTGCTAGAGACACCCGCGAGCCGTGGTCTATTCCCGTAGCGGTGGATCCGTCCGCGCTGCGCACACAGGCGCGCTCAGAGGAGGAACGTCGGCTGCGTTGATTCAGGCGTGCTGACGACTGCTCGATTACGGGCCGTCCCTCGGAATAGCGCCGGCCGAACAGAGTCTTCAGAGGTATGAGAGCGTTCTGCGCTGTGCCGTCGGATTTGCACCTCGCTTGCAGTGACGCCGTCGGCGTGCGCTCGGAGTTACCTTTGGTGTTGCGATGACGATCCGACGTCGTCGACGAGACGAAGGCGGCAGTCAGGAACCCGCCGAGCTGGCGGCGCTCGCGGACGGGTCGCTGGCGCCCGAGCGTCGTGCCGCGCTCGAGGCGCGAGTCGCGGCGTCCTCGGAGCTTGCCGACCGGCTCGCCGAGCAACAGCGCGCGGTCGCACTCGCGCAGAGCGCCGCGGCCGAGGCGGAGGCACCGGCCGCCCTCCGAGCCCGCATTCAGGCGCAACGACATGCGCGCCGCGCCCCAATGCGGCGTGCCTTCGTCCTGGTCGGCGCCACTGCGACTGCTGCGCTGGCCGTCGCCATCGGTGTGGCCGTATTCGACTCGAGCAGCTCCGGCGAGCGTCTCCACGCCGCCCTCGCACCGACCAGCTTGGCCCCCGGCGCCAGCGGCGATGCGACCCTGACCAAAACATCCTCGGGCTGGCGGATTCAACTCGCCGCCGAAGGGCTGACCCGCCTCGACGGCGGACGCTTCTACGAGGCGTGGCTGCGCAACGGCGCCGGTGTGCTCGTGCCGATCGGGACCTTCAACGAGGGCAAGAACGTCACGCTGTGGGCGGGCGTGTCGCCGAAGGACTTCACTACGCTGACGGTCACGCGCGAGCTGGCCGACGGCGATCAGGCCTCGTCGGGCCAGAAGGTGCTCGTCGGACCGGTTGACACCGGCGGCTAGCGAATCAGGCCGAGCTGCCTTCGATTCGGCGCACGACCTGCTGCCGGGCGCGGTAGAGGCGGCTCATCACCGTCCCCACGCGGATTCGCAATGCCCGCGCCGCCTCCTTGTAGGAGAGGCCGGCGATGTCGACGGCCACGAGAACGTCGCGGAAATCGTCGGGGAGTGCGGCGACCGCGGTGTAAAGCTCGCCGGCCTCGAGGGCGGCCTGTGGGTCGCGCGCCTGCGGGTCGGCAACGAGCTCGAGCTGGTCGGGTAGGGGGTCGGGACGCAGCCGGCGGCTCTCGGTCCGCTTCTGGGTCAGAAACGTGTTTCGTAACGCACGCAGGAGGTAGCCGAGGTCGTCCTCGTTCCGAAGCAGGCGCGGGCGGGCAAGCACGCGCGCGTATGTTTCCTGGACGAGGTCTTCGGCTTCCTCGCGGGAGCCGGAGAGCGCCCACGCGGCCCGATAGAGCCGGTCCAGGTGGTCTCCGAGCCGGGCGGGGTCGAGCGTGCGCTCCATCCGTAATTGGTTGCTGCAGCCGGGTCGGTGGCCAGCATAAAGCCTGACTACTCACCTTCCCCGAGTCCCCTCTGTTCGACCAAGCGGTCGCGCAGCGAGAGCGATGCCCGTGGAAAACCTCGTAGTCGAAGCGTAGAGTCGCCTCGGCGCCGAAGGGGGCGGGGCCGCTGCCTTCGTCGCCATGGCCGGCCGACGACCGAAGGAGGGCCGATGCACGTAGCGATCACCGTCAACGGTGTCCAACGTGAAGCCGACCTGGAGGCGCGCACGCTGTTGGTGGACTTCATCCGCGACCAGGTCGGGCTGACGGGCACCAAGATCGCCTGCGACACGTCCCAGTGCGGGGCGTGCACCGTCCACCTGGACGGCAAGGCGGTGAAGTCGTGCACGGTGCTGGCGGTCCAGGCCGACGGCGGCGCAGTGACGACCATCGAAGGGCTGGCGTCGAACGGGGCGCTCCACGCAGTGCAGGAGGCCTTCCGCGAGAAGCACGGCCTCCAGTGCGGCTTCTGCACGCCGGGAATGATCATGGCTGCCGTCGACCTGCTCAACGAGAGCCCGTCGCCGTCGGACGACGAGATCCGGCACGCGCTCGAGGGGAATCTCTGCCGGTGCACGGGCTACGAGAACATCGTTCGAGCCGTCCACGAAGCCGCGGAGGTGGCGCGATGACGACCGTCACAGAGGAAACGGGCACGCTCATCGGCTCGCCGGTCAAGCGCGTCGAGGACGCGCGCCTGATCACCGGCGCCGCCAAGTACCTCGACGACCTCAAGCTGCCGGGAATGGCGCACGTGGCGATCCTGCGCTCCCCGTACGCGCACGCCCGGATCAAGAGCATCGACACGACGAGGGCCGCCGCCGCACCGGGCGTGATCGGCGTCTACACCGGCAAGGACTTCGAGCACCTGCCCGCACTCCCGTGCGCGTGGCAGGCAGGCGGAGTCGAGAACCTCGTCAACACGCCGCGGGCGCTCGAGATCGACCGCGTCACGTTCACCGGCGCCGGCGTCGCCGCGGTCGTGGCCGAGACCAGCTACGCGGCCGAGGACGCGCTCGAGCTGATCGACGTCGACTGGGAGCCGCTCGACGTCGTCGTCGACGTCGAACAGGCCACGGCGGAGGGTGCGATCCAGCTGCACGAGAACGCGCCCGGCAACATCGTCATGGACTGGTCAACGGGAGACGCAGAGGCGACCGACCGGGCACTCGCGGACGCCGAGGTCGTGATCGAGCAGCGCCTCGTCAACCAGCGCCTGATCCCGACGCCGCTGGAGGGACGCGGCGCGGCCGCGACCTACGAGCCGGCCTCCGGCGAGTACACGGTCTGGATGACCTCGCAGGACCCGCACATCATGCGCCTGCTGATGACGGCGTTCGTCTTCGGGATCCCGGAGACGAAGATGCGCTGCATCGCCCTCCATGTCGGCGGCGGCTTCGGGACGAAGATCTTCCTCTACCACGAGTACGTGCTCATGGCCGCGCTCGCCGAGAAGGTCGGGCGGCCGGTCAAGTGGATGGAGACGAGGAGCGAGAATTACGCCGCCACCACGCACGGCCGCGACCACGTCACCTACCTCGAGGTCGGCGCCGACCGCGACGGAACGATCAAGGCGCTGAAGGCGAAGACGTTCGCGAACCTCGGAGGGGTCCTCTCGACGATCGCGCCCGGCATCCCGACGACCCTCTACGGGCGGATGCTCTCCGGTGCCTACCGGTTCCCGAACATCCATTGCCAGGTGCTCGGCGTCTACACGAACACGGGC
>JBKPFP010000429.1:0-6047 GCA_046744435.1 Actinomycetota bacterium
CGGCCAGGCCGAATGGGATGTTGATGAAGAAGATCCACTCCCAGCCGGGGCCGTCGACGAGCGGGCCGCCGATCAGCCAGGCTGCGGTGGCGCCGATGCCGCCGAGCGCGCCCCAGATCCCGAGCGCCTTGTTCCGTTCGGAGCCGTCGGTGAACGTCGTCGCGATGATCGAGAGGGCGGTCGGGGTCATGATCGCGGCGCCGGCGCCCTGGGCGACGCGGGCCGTGAGGAGGGCGGCCGGCGACCAGGCGAGCCCGCAGAAGAGCGACGCGGCCGTGAAGAGCAGGACACCGGTCATGAACAGGCGCCGGCGCCCGAGCAGGTCGGCCGCCCGTCCTCCGAGCAGGAGGAGGCCGCCGAAGGTGAGGGCATAGGCGCTCAACACCCACTGCAGGCCCTGCTCCGAGAAGCCGAGGTCCGCCTGGATCGAGGGCCGCGCCACGAGCACGATCGTGGCGTCGAGGATCACCATGAAGAAGGAGGCGCAGAGAAGCGCAAGCGCCCACCAGCGCCGGGGATCGGGTGTATTCAGCACGTCGCCTCCACTTCGTGGCGCGGTCGTGATCAGCGTTTCCATGCGTCCTCCAGGTGTCGCTTTCGAGGTGTGCTCGTTGAGACACCGGGGACGCCCGAAAGGGAACGGTTGGTGCGCAGCTGACGTTCTGGCGCCTTCTCCACCCGCACCCACGGGAGCTCGCGTCGCTGCTGCGCAATCTCGAATACCGCTTCGACACGGACGACGGTGAGAAGGCGCTCGCGGAGCTTTCGACGGCCGATCGCAGCTACTCGTGCACCACTTCATGTTCGGGCCGAGCTACGAGGCCGGCGACCCGGTGAACTCGTCGATCGCTGACGCGGTGAACGGGGTGCTCCCACACCTGCACGCTCGCGACGCGACCATGATCCTCGTCTCGCGTGCGCCGCTGGACAAGCTCCAGGCGTACAAGCGACGCATGGGCTGGAGCATTCGCCGGGTCTCCGATGGAGCCAGCGGCTTCGCACGACGAGTACGAGAACGAATGACCCGTCGATGGGTCGCTCGTCGAGAGGTCGCGTAATTTAGTGCGATCCGTCTAAGAGAAACCCCCGCGGTTGCGGGGGTTTCTCTGTAAACCCGGCCTGCAGCGACTCGCTCAGCCGTGCGTGATGTTCGTGTCCTCGAGCGTCTCCAGTTCCGCGTTCGTCGTCGAGCCGTCGACTAGCACCGCGCCGTTCACGAGCACCGTTCCGGTGGCAACGGCGTCCCTCACCTGTCCGTGGAAGTGTCCGGTGAAGCCCTCGAAGATCGTCACGTTGTCCGTGACCTCGATCGGGCCCGTGCCTTCCCACGCCATGTCGACGGCAACCGAGCGTCCGTCGCGCGTCGTGACGGTCCCGGTGACTGCGGCGGTCTGCAACGACGGCGAGAAGGTGAACTCGGCGTCTCCCGTCCCGAAGTCGTTGACGAAGCCGGCGCAGTCGAAGCCGAAGATGCGGACGGTGAGAAAGTCGTGGTCGAGGGTGCTAACACCCGACTCGGCTTCATCCTCGTGGCCTGCGATCACCTGCACCCGTGTCGTGACTGTCGAACCGTCTGCGCAGGTCTGGGTGATCGTGTAGTTCGCGGTCGCGTCGACCTCGAAACGATGGAACGTCTCCACGGACGCCGTGGCGACCGGAACGAGCAGTGCCCCGACGAGGACGAGAAAAGCGACCACGAACGCGCGCGATCGCCATGAGGACTTACGTGCCATTGCCCTTACCCCCTGTTGCGGCGAATTTCCTACGGTCGATCCGCTCTACGCGGGAGACTCGCCATCGGTTTCCGCCCGCGAGGAGGCAGTGGAGACCCCGCCCGCGCAGGGTCTCCGTTTCGCCTCGTACCTCAGTCCGCGAGCGACTTGCCGCTCTCGAGGAGCGTCTTCAGGTCGCTGAGGATCCACGGCCAGCCGCCGCCGCCCTGCTCCAGCGGCGTATCGCCGGCGACCTGCTCCGCGTGCCTCGGCGCGCCCTCGAGCTCGTGGGTCACCGTCAGCCGCGTGATGCCGCCCATCTCCTCGCGGGTCTCCCAGGTCAGGCGGGTGAACCCTTCCGCCTCGAGCTCCGGGTCCCAGAGCGCCCGCCAGGTCTGGACGAGCTTGTGGGGCGGATCGGCTTCGATCACCTCGCCGTCGACGAGCACGTCGCCCGACCCTCGAGCCTTCATCTGCTCGGTGGCATGTCCGAGGTACTTGCCGCCCGGTCGCAAGTCGTACTCGGACGGAGCCCGGTAGCCGTACTTCTGCGTCCAGTCAGGGCTCGTGATCGCGTCCCAGATCGCCTGGGGCGTGGCCTTGATGAACACCTGAAAGACCTGGGTGGTCACCGCGGCCTCTGTCTTGGTCGTCATGCCGACTCCTTCAGTTCTGACTTGAGGTCTACGAGCGCCGAGACCTGGCGCTCGGTGTACTTGTCGATCCACCGGTCGTGGATCAGCCGGATCGGGACGGGGTTGAGGAAGTGCAGCTTCTCCCGCCCCGACCTGCGTGCGACCACGAGCCCCGCCTCTTCGAGGACTCGCAGGTGCTTCATGACGCCGAAGCGGGTCATCTCCAGCTCCGACTCGAGCTCGGTCAGCGTGCGGCCGTCACGCGCGAAGAGCCGGTCGAGCAGGAAGCGCCGCGTCGGGTCGGCGAGCGCCTTGAACACACGGTCGTCGTCGGTCACGTCTCCGATGATACGTGACCAAAAGGTCACATGTCAACTCGTGGGATCGAGCTCCAGAGAGCGCACGCCGCTCAGGTCGACCCACATGCGCTCGCCCGATTCGACGACCCGCATCAGCGCGTTGTCGCAGTGCGGGCAGCGCAGGACATGGCCGGCGGACACGTAGAGATGCATCGCTCCGACCGCGTTCACGGTGCCGCAGGTCCTGCAGGTACCGACGGCGGTCGTCACCTCCATCGCGAACACCTGCCGCAGGAGTCCCGCCGCCGCGTTGCCGTCGAGTCGCAGTGCGTCCATCTCAACCTCCAGTCGGTCCGAAGCGCTCGGTCTTGATGCGGTACGGGTCGTGGCCGAGCCCCACCATCGCCTCCGCGACCGCCTCCACGAAGGGCGTAGGCCCGCAGACGAACGTAAGGGCGAGCCCGTCAGGGGCGACCTCGGCGAGGAGCTCGCGGTCGACCCGGCGCGCGTAGCCCGTCCAGCCCTCGGGCTGCTCGCGGGTCAGGGTGTAGACGACCTCGAAGCCGTCGCGACTCAAGTCCGTGAGCTCGTCCCGGTAGACGACGTCGTCCAGCGACCGCGCGGAGTAGAGGAGCCGCGTCGGAACCTCGTCGCCGTCCAGCGCGCGCTGCCGGGCCATGGCCATCAGCGGCGCGACCCCGGAGCCGCCGCCCACGAGCAGCACGGGACCGTCTGCGCTGGGATCCCAGACGAAGTAGCCGCCGACCGGGCCGCGGAGCTCGAACTGGTCGCCGGGCTGCGCCTCGCCGGTTAGGTACGGAGAGACCTCCCCGTCGTCGAGTCGCTCGACCATCAGCTCGACGCGCTCCGCGTCCGAGGCCGAAGAGACCGAGTAGCTGCGCTCCGCCTGGTAGCCGTCTTCAGCGGTCAGCCGGATGTCGACGTGCTGGCCGGCCCGGTGACCCTCCCAGCCGGGCACGTCGAGGACGAGCGTCCACACGCGAGGCGTCTCCGGACGGATCTCCGCGATCGTGGCGACCCGCCACGTCAGTCGCCCCAGTACCGCTGTTCCTTCCACGGATCGCCGTAGATGTGGTACCCGTTCGTCTCCCAGAAGCCCGGCTCGTCGGTCTCCGTCAGGCTCAGGCCGCGTACCCACTTCGCGCTCTTCCAGAAGTAGAGGTGCGGGACGAGGAGCCGCGCAGGGCCGCCGTGCTGCGGATCGAGCGGCTCGCCGCCGAACGCGAACGCGACCCACGCCTGGCCGCCGGTCAGGTCGGCGAGGGGCACGTTCGTCGTGTAGCCACCGTCGCAGAACGCGGTCGTGTACTCGGCGGCGGTATCGACGCCTTCGAGCAGCGTGTCGAGCGAGACGCCCTCCCAGACCGTGTCGAGCTTCGACCACTTCGTCACGCAGTGGATGTCCTTCGTCACGGTCTCGGTCGGGAGCGCCTGGAACTCGTCCCACGACCAGCGCCTCGGCTCGTCGACCTCGCCGACGATCCTGAAGTCCCAGTCCTCCAATCGGGTGTGCGGCGTCGGGCCGGCCGAGAGCACCGGGAAGTCGTTCGTCACGTACTGGCCGGGCGGGACGCGGTCGCTAGGGACGTCCTCTCGGCGTCGTCCCTTGAAGCCTCGCGAGAAGATTCCCACGGCGCAGCAGACTCTACGCCTTCGGGAGCTCGACGACGAAGGTCGTGCCGACGCCCGCCTCCGGGCTCAACTCGAGCCGGCCGCCCATGCGCTCGGTGAGCTCCCGGGAGATGTAGAGCCCGAGCCCGGTCCCGCTCGGCGCGCGGGCCAGCTGCGGGTCGGCGCGGTAGAACTTCTCGAAGATCCGCTGCCGGTCGCCGAGGCCGATCCCGGGGCCGGTATCGGCGACGAAGATGCGCACGGCGCCGTTCGTCCGGTCGGCGCGGACCTCGACCCTGTCGCCGCCGTACTTGATCGCGTTGTCGAGCAGGTTGAGGAGCACCTGCTGCAGGCGGTCGCTGTCGCCGGAGGCCGTGCCGACCTCCTCGGCGATCTCGATCTCGATCGTCTTCGAGTCCGGCAGCTGGGCTCGCATCGTCTCGACCGTCTGCTCGACGACCTCGGCGACCTGCACGGGCTCCTGCTCGACGCGCAGCTCGCCCCGGTCGAGCTGGCTCGTCAGCAGCACCTCCTCGGTGATCTGGCTCAGTCGGGCGGCCTCGGTGGCGATCATGTCGAGGAGCGTCTGTCGCTGTTCGGGCGTCAGGTCGGCCTCGCGGCGGGCGAGCGTGACGGCGGCGCCGTAGACGGCCGTCATCGGCGTCCGCAGCTCATGCGAGATGGTCGCGACGAAGTCGCTCTTCTCGTCCTCGAGCCGCCGCTCGCCGGTGACGTCGCGGAACGCGTAGACGACACCGTTGGCGATCCGGACGGCGACGAACGAGAGCCAGAGATCGCGCCCGGCGACCTCGAGCGGCAGCGTGACCGCCCGCGCGGCCGCTCCCTCGGCGGCGACGGGAATGCGCCCGGCGAGCCCAGCCCAGGCGGGAACGACCTCTGCCAGGGGGCGACCCACGACCTGCTCCGCGCTGAGCCCGGTCGCGAGCGTGGCCGCCCTGTTCCACAGGCGGACGAGCCCCTCGCGGTCGACGAAGAAGGTGCCGTCGCCGAGGGCGTGGAGCACGTGGGCCGCCTGTTCCCGCTCCGCCGCGACCGCGCGCGCGGCGGCCTCGGCCGACTCGAGCCGGCGCCGCTCCTGCTGCAGTCGGACGTTGCGGACGGACGCGCCCATCTGCGCGACGAGGCCGTAGAAGAGCTCGAGCTGATGGGGCGAGTACTCACCGCGGTCGGTCATCAGCTGGACGACGCCGACGACTCGTCCCTCGTCCTTGACCGGAACCATCATCGCGGCGCTCGTCCCCGACGGGCCCGACTCCGGGATCTTCTCGACGTGACCCTCGCTGTCGACGTTGTAGTAGACGCCGGGCTGCTCGACGCGCTCGGGGACGTCGTTGAACAGCTCCGGCTCGCCGCTGACGATCACGCGGCTCTGCATGCCGCCGCCCTCGCGGTTCAGCTTCAGCGGCGGCAGCTTGGCGGGATCGATGACCTTGCCGTCGCTCCACGCGTACTCGCAGCGGATGAGGCCGTCGCGGTCGTCGTAGGAGGAGATGGCGAGGCCATCGTGGGGAACGACGTCCGCCAGCAGCTGGTGGAAGCGCTCGTACACGCGACTGGGCTCGTGGGTCTCGCCCAGCTGCCGCGCGGCGTGGAGCAAGAGCTCTGCCAGCTCGGCCTTCCGTCTGAGGTCGCTGTCGATCACGGCTGCATTCTGGTCCTCGGTGAGGTGACGAGGATACGAGCAAACCACCCGGTTCTTCATTCGGCTCAGGAGCTTCGCGCCTTGACTAGAGGTGCTTCGCGATCAC
>JBKPFP010000057.1:0-2877 GCA_046744435.1 Actinomycetota bacterium
TCGCCGAACGGCTCCGAGTAACCGAATCGCCCCGCTGCCCAGAAGTAGACGAGGTCGCCGACGGCGAAGCCGATGCACATCGGCGCGCACATCTCGAGGTAGTGCCGCACGAAATGCGCCGTCTGCCTCCCCCGGCTGAGCGTCGAAGCGGGGGTCAGCGCTGCTCTTGGCTCGATCGCGGCCATGTCTGCTCCCGTCTGTCTTTCAGGGGAGCGTCATCCACAGCCGGTCCGCCGTCATCGCGGAATTCGCTGTCGTCGATCCGTAGTTCTCCGCAGCGCGATCCCGGTCTGCGCTGATGCGCCATCCCGTGCCCGGCGCGACTATCGCCGCAAAGACGTAGGAGGCGCGGGATGAAGGCAAAGCACGCGGCGAGCGGCGCAGGGGTCGCGGCGGCGGCCGTCGTCGCTAGTCGCTACCTCCGCGACCTGCGGCGGGCGCGAGCTCGCCTCGCTGGGCTCGAGCGCCGCTCAACGGCGACCCCGTTCGGGACGATCGTCGAGTACTGCGAGTGGGGCAAAGGCGAACCGCTCCTGCTGATCCACGGCGTCGTCGGTGGTTGCGATGTGCCGCCGTCATGGCGGGCACTCGTACCCGCGGGCTACCGAATCGTCACACCATCGCGGTTCGGCTACCTCGGCTCGCCGCTTCCCGACGACGCGTCCACGGCTCGGCAGGCGGACGCGTTCGCCTATCTCTTCGATGCGCTCGGGATCGCGCGGGCACCGGTGCTCGCCTTCTCCGCCGGCAGCACGTCGGCGATCCAACTAGCGCTACGCCATCCTGACCGGGTATCCGCGCTTGTGCTCGTCGCCGCCAACTCGCCGCACGAGAAGCCTGTGACGCTCGCGCCGCGGGTACTCGCGCCGCTCGTCTTCTCCCAGCCGGCGCTCTGGTCCCTACGCGTCTTCCTCCCCTCGACGCTGGCCGCGATCGCCGGCAAGCCCGCCGACTACGAGCTGAGCGCGGAAGACAGGCAAACCCTGGAGACGATCTTCGACAGCTTCTTCCCGATGCGGCTGCGCACAGCTGGCTGTGTCTTCGACGGCTACATCGGCAATCTCGAGGTCGACGACTGCGCGTTCGAGGAGATCAGGGTGCCGACGCTCGGCGTGCACGCAGCGGATGACCCGCTCGCCTCCTACGAGGACGCCCGCGCGATGGTCTCGCGCATTCCCGGCTCGCGCTTTGTGCGCGTCGAGCGCGGCGGTCACATCTTCATCCACAACGACGCGAACGCGACGCGCGTGATCGCGGCCTTCCTCGCCGCGCACGCTGCGTCGCGCTCGGCCGAAGTCGCGGAGGCGCCCAAGTATGCGCTGGCCCCGTAACGAAGGAGGTGCGCCATGTGGTGGCGCTCGCTGATCGCTGTATTCCTCGTCCTCCACGGCATTGTCTTCTCGTTCCTCGACCCCGAGTCGTGGCTCGTCGAGGACGGCCGCGGTCTCTTCATCGCGCTCGGGATCGCCGCGGCTGCGGCGCTGACGATCGGCGCGATTCTGCTCGTCTCCCGCCGCCGCTCCTGGCGGCCGTTCCTCGCCACGGGCGCGGCCGTCTCGCTGGCGCAGCTGCTCATCTTCTTCGAGCCGGGCCTGTTCCTCGGTGTCGGCATCGACGTGGCGATCCTCGCCGTCGTCGCCTGGACATACCTGGGCGGAGGTGAGCGGCGCAAGGTCGCGGGGGTGAGTCCGGCATGAGCGAGGCAACGCTTCCACGCGTCCGTCGCTCGGAGCGGCGGCCGCTGGGCGCGAGCATCTGGTTCGTCTGGATGGTCGCGATGTGGGTCGGCTTCTTCGTGCTCCTTCTGGCCGATCGGATCGACGGGGTCTGGAGCTGGGCCCGTGAGCTGCCGCTCCTCGTTGAGTTCCTTGTCTGGGTGGCGCTCTTCCCGTGGTTGCTGGGCGCGGCTGTCTGGACGAGCTCGTGGGCCGGCTGGCTTCGCCTCCTGCTCGTGCTGGTCTTCGCGCTGGGCTGGTCGCTCGCCTCGATCCCACGACGGAAGCAAGAGCAGAAGGGAGCGCAGTCGTGAGCGACAGGCAGGTGTCGCGCGGCCTCGCCGACGTCGCGGTTGCGTCGCCGCTGTTCGCGCTCGCGCCCTTCTACCGGCGACGGCACCTGCGCTGGGGCGCGACCGACGCCGAGGTGGCGGGAGCGATGGCCGGCGACGAGCTCGTCTCCGAGTCTTCGTTCAACGCCACCCGCGCGATCACGATCGACGCGCCCCCGGAAGCCGTGTGGCCGTGGCTGGTGCAGATCGGCTACGGGCGCGCCGGCTTCTACAGCTACGACCTCTTCGACAACGCCGCCCGCCCTAGTGCCGAGCGGATCCTGCCCGAGCAGCAGCAGCCGCAGGTGGGCGACTGGGTACCGATGGCGCGCAAGGTCAACGAGACGACCGCCTTCAAGATCAAGGCGCTCGAGCCGAACCGGTGGATGCTCTGGGCGAAGCCGCACAGCACCTGGGCCTGGAAGCTCGTTCCGCTCGAAGGCGGACGTACGCGCCTGATCGCGCGACTCAAGGAGCGCTACGAGTGGCGCACCTCGCCGGGAAACGCGCTCCTGACGCTCATCCTCTTCGAGTTCGGCGACTTCCCGATGATGCGCAAGCTGTTCCTCGGCGTGAAGCAGCGCGCCGAGCGCCTCGCCGCCAGCGAGGCGGGGTCGCCGCTTCATTCCGCCGACGCGGTCTCCGCAAGGTAGACGGCCATGGACGCGATCGCCTCTCAGCTCGTGGGTCGTAGGCCCGGCCGCTTCGCATACGCCACGCTCACTGCTGCCTTGGCCGCGGCCGCGGTCGTGGTGGTCGTCGCCGGGGACGCCGCCTGGTGGCCGGCGGTCGCGTTCGCGCTCGCGCCCGACCTCGCCGTCGTCTACGGG
>JBKPFP010000401.1:0-8190 GCA_046744435.1 Actinomycetota bacterium
AGCGCCGCGTAGCGGGCGCCGGTCAGCTCGGCAGCCGTCTCAACAAGCCGTTGCAGCACTGCGTCGAGCGAGAGCTCCGAGGTGACGGCGATGCCCGCGTCGAGCAGTGCGCGCAGACGATGCTCGGATTCTTCCACGCGACGAAAGCTAACTCGCGGCAGGCCGCTTACGTGCTGCCAGCGATGAAGCGGCGCCTCCGGCGCGAACTGCGGCATCCCCGCATCGAAAACCGCGGGTCGGCCGCAAAACGACCCGGGGATGCCCACGACGAAGGCTCACCCCGCGCGCTCTAGCTTCGGTGAGAGCCCCAACCGAAGGAGAGTCGTTCGATGTCAGCCCACCAAGCCACAACCGGCCACCGCGCCCCGATCGACAGTGACTCCGGCGCATTCTTCAAGGTCGCCACGATGCTCCTCGGCCTCGCAGTCGCCGTCGTCGGATTCTTCGCTCTGATGATGTGGGCGGACCACGCGGGAGTCGCGCCAGGGCGACGGCAGTGCCCAGGCCGCGTCCGCACCAACCGCGCACGACCACGCGAAGGACCACAACACGGCGTTGCCGCTCAACAGCTTCGCAGGCGTCGTCCCGGCGAACGCGCAAGCGCTCGCGGAGGCCCACAAAGCGTACGAGGCGACGCTACCGCCGGCTCCGGCCGGAAGCTGGCGAAGGTTCACATGACGCTCAAAGACATGACCCTCGAGGTTGCGCCGGGCGTGAGATACAACACGTGGTCGTTCGATGGCCACGGCGCGCCGGGCCCGATCGTTCACGTACGCGAGGGCCAGACGGTCGAGATGACGCTGACCAACGGCGGGGCGATCCCACATTCGATCGACTTCCACGCCGCCCGCATCGCTCCCAACGTCGCGTTCAAGGACGTGATGCCAGGCAAGTCGTTCACCTTCCGTTTCAAGGCCGACGACCCTGGCGTCTACATGTACCACTGCGGCACGAAGCCGGTGCTCGCGCACATCGCGAACGGCATGTACGGCGCGATCGTAGTCACCCCCGCTGGGAGGCCGCTTCCGAAGGCCGACAAGGAGTACGTCCTCGTCGCGAGCGAGTGGTATCTGTCGAATGACGGCATCAAGGAGCCGGCCTCACTCGACATGGCCAAGGCCCGCGCCATGCAGCCCGACTGGACGACCTTCAACGGGTACGCGAACCAGTACGTCACGCATCCCTTGACTGCCGATCCCGGGGACATCGTCCGCTTCTGGGTGGTCGCCGCAGGGCCGACGCTCGACACCGACTTCCACGTTGTCGGCACGATCTTCGACCGCGCGTGGCCGAACGCGAACGTGGGCGGCACACCTCAGCGTGGCGTGCAGACCGTGCAGGTGCCGGCGGGCGGCGGCGGCGTGTTCGACGTGAAGATCGATGAGCCCGGGCTGTATCCCTTCGTCTCGCATGCCTTCGCACATGTCGACCTCGGGCAGGTGGGCCTGCTGAAGGTTGGAAACCCGAAGGGGTCGATGTCGCACTGATTGCGTCCGACAACGGGAGTCGCCGGATGGGCGGGCCCCCGTTTCGTCGGCGGGCGAGGCGATACGCTTCTCCGCCGCGATGAAGGTTCGTTCCGTTGAGCGCCCACGCTTCCCGGCTACCGGCAAGACGCGCTGGAAGCACCCGAACGAGGCCGTCCACAATCGGATC
This sequence comes from Actinomycetota bacterium, assembly GCA_046744435.1. GTDB lineage: Bacteria > Actinomycetota > Thermoleophilia > Gaiellales > Gaiellaceae > VAXT01. The sequence continues at coordinate 1,657 of JBKPFP010000401.1, forward strand.
GCCTATCGCGTGATGGAGAACATGCTCACCTACGCGGGCAGCGGGTACGCGCGCGGCCGGCTCGTCGACATCGGCTGCGGGTCGAAGCCGTGGAAGGGTCTCTTCGCCGAGTACGTGGACGAGCACATCGGCGTCGACCTCGTCCCGAGCGAGCGAGACCCGAGCGCGGTCGACATCATCTCCGGCGCCTACGACATCCCGCTCCCGGACGGAAGCGCGGACACGGTGCTGATCACATCGGTGCTCGAGCATCTCGAGGAGCCGCAACGCGCGATCGACGAGACCTTCCGGCTCCTGCGGTCGGGCGGGCACCTGCTCGTCAGCGCGCCGTTCTTCTGGCACCTGCACGAGGAGCCGCGCGACTTCTATCGCTTCTCGCCGTACGCGATGCGGCACCTCCTCGAGCAGTCCGGCTATGAGCTCGTCGAGCTGCACCCACTGGCCGGCGTCTGGACCACGCTGTCGATCGAGTTCTCGTATGCGGTGCGCCGCTACCGGCGCGGGCTCGCGGGCCCCCTCGTCGACGGGGTGACGATGCTCGCCCAGTGGGTGGCCGGGCGCTGGGACCGCGTCGACTTCCAGCCGGGGTTCTCCTGGAGCCACCTGGCGATCGCGCGCAAGCCGGAGGAGGACACAGCGCCGACCGAGAGTCGCGCGCCGGCGGCGACGTCCACCGGCAGCTAGGCCGAAGCACTTCACCAATCCGTAGTTCCCCGCGCGAGCGATCGGCGAAAAGCCCGATGTCCCGACCGCAGCGCCCGCCGACAATCCAGGCAGTGCACCACGACGGAGGTGAAGACGATGAAGAGGATTCTGATCGCAACCGACGGCTCGCCGTCCGCGTTCGAGGCCGTCGAGTTCGGGCTCGACCACGCGCAGGAACACGACGCCTGGCCGTTCTTCATCCACGTTGCTCCCGCCGTCGAGGTGCTCCCGGGAGGGGGCGCCACGTTCGGGCTTGCCCCTTCGGTGCCCCACGAGCCCGACGAGCACGACGAGGAACCACTCCGCGCCGCAGCCCTGCTCGCCGCCGAAAGGGACCTCGATTCGGTGACGAAGCTCGCCAGCGGCGATGCCGTCGACGAGATCGTCCGCTACGCGGACGCAATCGAGGCCGACCTGATCGTGGTCGGCTCGCGAGGACACGGGGCGGTCTCGAGCATGCTGCTCGGCAGTGTCTCCCGTGGCGTGCTGCACCGTGCAAATCGTCCGGTCGCCGTCGTTCGCGGGGCGCCGGAACACGCCAGAACAGTCGCCGCAGCCGTCGGGTAACGCGCAGGAAAGAGGGTGTGCCCGGCATCTAGACGGGGAGCCGGGTCACCCTCGTGCGTGCGGCCGGCGGGCGCAGCTGCGGCACTGCGCCACCGGCTGCCCGCACGTAGGCAAGCCCGGCTCGAGTGGCCAACTAGCATGGGGACATGCGGGTCGCCCTCGTCGCTGTCCTCGTCCTCGGGATCGCCGCGGGCCTGGCCGCGGCGGCCGCGTCGCCGCGCTGGAGCAACGCCTCCGCGATGCCGCTCGCACGCACCGAGGTCGCAGCTGTGCTCGCCGGCAACGAGATCTACGTCATCGGCGGCTACACCCAGGACGGCCACAACTCGGCACGGGTCGACGCCTACTCGCCGAGGACGAACCGCTGGCGCCGCGTCGCCGACCTGCCGAGCTCCGTCGACCACACGATGGCCGCCGCCTACCGCGGCCGCGTCTACGTCGTCGGCGGGTACGCCGGGCAGGACCACGCGCGCGTGACGAGCCTCTTCGTGCTGGCCAACGGCGCCTGGAGGACGCTGACTCCGATGCCCGAGCAGCGCGCGGCCGGCGGCGCCGCCGTCGTCAACGGAAAGCTCTACGTCGTCGGCGGCACAACCTCCGCGACGACGACCCCCGCGACGACGACGAACCCGAGCAACCTCGCCGGCGCGATGCTCGTCTACGACATCACGCGCCGGACGTGGTCGCGCGCGCCGGGCCCGACCAAACGGGAGCACCTCGGGGTGACCGCCCTGAACGGGCGCATCTACGCGGTCGGCGGCCGGCTCGCAGGCGCTGACACGAACCTCCAGCTCTTCGAGGTCTTCACGCCGGGACGGGGCTGGCGACGCCTCGCCCCCGTCCCCGGTAGGCGCGGCGGGACAACAGCGGCAGCGACGGGCAGCACGATCCTCTCCGCGGGCGGCGAGACGCCGACCGTGACGATTCGCACCGCCTACGCGTACAGCACGAGGACGCGGCGCTGGCGGCGGCTGCCGAACCTGCCGACTCCGCGGCACGGGCTCGGCGGGGTGGCGTTCGGCAAGCGGATCTACGTCATCGGCGGAGGCAGGCAGCCAGGCCTGGGCGGCGTCAGCGGGGTGAACGAGGTTCTGACGCTTCCTTGAACTGAAGCGTCGTCACGGTTCGGCGACCGCCGACCTGGTGGACGACGTCGACCGTGTCGTTCTGACGATAGGTACCGGCGATGCCGAGGAAGATCGAGAGCCAGCGCCAGAAGCCGAGGCGCCCTTCACGCGCAAGGGGGCGCTCGAAAACGAGCGCACGGCCCTCGAGCCGGTAATCCGTCCCCTCCCCCTGCGGAACGCCGTTGAGGAAGACCTCGAACGGCGGCATGACGTGCGGCGGTAGCTCCACTCGCGACACTCGTTCCAATGTGGCTCCCTCGCCGGGCACCACCTTAGAATGCCCGAGCCTGTGCGCCGGAAGCTCCTCGCCTGCTCGTGCGTCCTCCTGGCGCTGACGTTCGTGCTCGCGGGACCTGCCATCGCCGGAAACGGCGGCGTCGCGCCGCCGGACCCGGCATCGCCGAACGCCGAACGGATCAGGGACGTCTACCTGCTCGTCCTCGGCATCACCGCCGGCATCTTCGTCCTCGTCGAGGCCGCGCTCATCGTCTTCGTCGTCCGCTTCCGGGGAGGAAATCGCCCGCGGGAGGTCGAGGGGCCGCAGGTCATCGGCCACCGCAACCTCGAGCTGATCTGGACCGTGATCCCGGTCGTGATCCTCGCGCTGATCGCGAGCTTCGTCTTCTACAAGCTGCCGGGCATCCAGGACCCGCCGGAGGCAGAGGCGGCCGGCGCCAACCTGACGATCAGGGTCGAGGGACACCAGTTCTACTGGCGGTTCGTCTACCCGAACGGCGCCGTGAGCGTCAACGAGCTGCGTGCCCCAGTCGGGCGGGTCGTCGAGCTGGACGTGACCGCGCCCGCCTACGACGTCATCCATTCGTGGTGGATCCCGCGGCTCGGGGGCAAGATCGACGCGATCCCGGGCAAGACGAACCACACCTGGTTCGAGGCCGAGTCGGCGGGGGTCTACGAGGGGCAGTGCGCGGAGTTCTGCGGCGCCCAGCACGCGCTGATGCTGGGCAGCGTCCGAGCGGTTCCGCCGCAGGAGTTCGACCGCTGGGTCTCCGCGCAGGCCGTGCGGCCTCAGGGCCTCGGCGAGCAGACGTTCGCGGCCGCCTGCGCGCCTTGCCACGGTGAGCAGGGTGAGGGCCTGATCGGCCCACCTCTGAGGGGGAAGCCGCTCGACGCGGCGCAGATCGCGCTGATCGTCCGCAACGGGCGAGGCGCGATGCCTCCGGTCGGCCGGAACTGGAACGAGGCGCAGCTGCGCGCCCTCGTCGCGCACGTGCGCCGGCGAGTCACGGGCCCGGTGGGAGCGTCGAGTGGCGGTTAGAGCCGAGCGCTACCCCTACCCGGTCTCGTGGAAGAACGGGCGGTTCATGAGCTGGGTCTCGACCGTCGACCACAAGCGGATCGGAATCCTCTACATCGCGACGACGCTGGTCTTCTTCGTTGCCGGCGGGATCCTCGCGCTGCTCATCCGCACCCAACTCGCCACGCCGAACGAGGACTTCATCGTGCGCGAGAACTACAACGTGCTGTTCAAGATCCACGGGATCACGATGATCTTCCTGGTCGTCGTTCCGATCCTGGCCGGCTTCGGGAACTTCCTCGTCCCGCTGATGATCGGGGCGCGCGACATGGCCTTCCCGCGCCTGAACGCGTTCTCCTACTGGGCGTTCCTCTTCGGCGGCGTCGCGCTCTACGCGAGCTTCTTCACGGCGGGCGGCCCGGCCGACACCGGCTGGACGATCTACCCGCCGTTCTCGGTGCAGACGGACGGCACCGGCACCGACCTGCTCATCCTCTCGCTGCACATCCTCTCGATCTCCTCGCTCGCGGGGGCGATCAACTTCCTCGCCACGATCCACAACATGCGCACCGCGGGCATGACCTGGATGCGCCTGCCCCTGTTCGTGTGGTCGATCGAGGTCTACGCCGCCATGCTCGTGGTCGTGTTGCCCGCGCTCTCGGCCGGACTGACGATGCTGCTCCTCGACCGGCAGGCAGGCACGCACTTCTTCGAGCCGGACGAGGGCGGGAACGCCGTGCTCTACCAGCACGTGTTCTGGTTCTTCGGGCACCCCGAGGTCTACATCATGATCCTGCCCGTGATGGGGATCGTCTCCGAGGTGCTCCCCGTCTTCGCGCGCAAGCCGATCTTCGGCTACACGGCGATCGTGCTCTCGACGGTGGCGATCGGCTTCTACTCGCTCCTCGTGTGGGCGCACCACATGTTCACGGTCGGGCTCGCCGTCGTGCTGCTCGGGGCCTTCATGATCTCGTCGATGATCATCGCCGTCCCGACCGGGGTGAAGATCTTCAACTGGCTGGCGACGATCTGGCGCGGGAATCTGCGCTTCGACACGCCGATGCTGTTCGCGCTCGGGTTCGTCGGCCTGTTCACGATCGGCGGGCTCTCGGGGATCTTCCTCGCCGCGTTCCCGATCGACTACCAGGTGCAGGACAGCTACTTCGTCGTCGCTCACCTGCACTACGTGCTCTTCGGCGGGTCGCTGTTCGGGATCTTTGCCGGGCTCTACTACTGGTGGCCGAAGATCTTCGGGCGGCTGCTGCACGAGGGCCTCGGCAAGGTGCACTTCTGGCTGTTGTTCATCGGCTTCAACCTCGCGTTCTTCCCCCAGCACCTGCTCGGGCTTGAGGGGATGCCGCGGCGGATCTACACCTACGACCACGGCGGGACGTGGGAGGCCTACAACCTGGTCTCGACGATCGGCTCCTACGTGATGGGACTCGGCATACTCGTCTTTGCCGTGAACGTGATCTGGACGCGGCGACGCCCCGGCTCCCGTGCCGGGAACGACCCTTGGCTCGGCGACACGCTCGAGTGGTACACGACTTCGCCGCCGCCGCCGCACAACTTCGACAAGGTTCCGTACGTGACGAGCTCGCGCCCGCTGCGTGACCTGCGGCAACGGATCTGGGAGCGGCGATGAGCCCCAGCCCCTGGCTCCGACTTTGCGCCGTGGCCGGCGCCGCGGCGACCCTGCTCGCGGTCGTCTCGGGCGCCGGCGGGCTCGACACCGGCCACCGGGTGTTGGCCGCTCTCGCGCTGCCGCCGCTCGCCGCCGTGGCCGCGGCCGCGTGGGTCGAGTACCGCGCCTTGCGGGTGCCCGCCTTCGCCGCGCTCGTCCTCTTCGGGGCAGCTGCGGCGATCACCGCGGACGGCGTCCACCTCGCGCTCGCAGGGCTCGCCTCCGCGGCGGCCCTCGTCTCCGCGGCTCTCGCGTTCCGCGGCGAGCGGCAGCCGGTCGGCTCGCTGCGGGACTACCTGACGCTGACGAAGCCACGCATCATGACCCTGCTCCTGCTGACGGGGCTCTGCGGGATGCTCGTCGGCGCGGGCGGAGTGCCGCCGCTCTGGCTCGTGACGGTGACGATGGTCGGGCTCGCACTCGCCTGCGGCGGCGCCAGCGCGCTCAACCACGTGCTCGACCGCGATATCGACCGGCTGATGGGCAAGCGGACGCGCGAGCGCCCCGTGGCGGCCGGCCGCGTCTCCGCCGCGTACGCGCTCGAGTTCGGGCTCGCGCTCTCGGCGTTCTCCTTCGTCCTGCTCGCGGGGCTCGTGAACGTGCTCACGGCGTTCCTCGCGCTCGCCGGCAACCTGTTCTACGTCCTCGTCTACACCCGCTGGCTGAAGCGCTCGACCGCGCAGAACATCGTCATCGGCGGCGCCGCGGGCGCCGTGCCGCCGCTGGTCGGCTGGGCCGCGGCGACCGGCGAGCTCACCTGGCCGGCGCTCGTCCTCTTCGGCGTCGTCTTCCTCTGGACGCCGCCGCACTTCTGGGCGCTCGCCCTGCTCATCCGCCGCGACTACGCAGCGGCGGGCGTGCCGATGCTCCCGGTCGTGCGCGGCGAGCGTGAGACCGCGCGCCAGATCGTCCTCTACACCGTCGCGCTCGTGGCGTTCACGCTCGCGCCGGTCCTCTGGGGACAGTTCGGTCTGCTCTATCTCGTGGCCGCGGCCGCGCTCGGCGCCGGCTTCCTCTGGCTCGCGTGGCAGCTCCGCAGCGAGCGGACGCCCGCACGTGCGCGCCTGCTCTTCCACTACTCGCTCGCGTACCTCGCGCTGCTGTTCGTGGCCATGGCCCTCGATCCACTGCTCGGATGACAGAGCCTGCCCCCGAGCCATACCGGCCGCAGGGCCCGCAGCAGCCGGTCGACCCCG
>JBKPFP010000265.1:0-2471 GCA_046744435.1 Actinomycetota bacterium
CCCCTGAAGGCGACCTACGAGCGCATCAAGCACCGGCGCGGGAGCAAGGTGGCCAAGGTCGCCGTCGCCCGCGAGATCCTCACCCTCTGCTACTACGGCCTTCGCGACGGCGAGATCCGCCGTCTCGAAGCAGCGGCTGCCCGGGCGAACTCGGCATTGGCTGTGGCCTCCACCGGCAGGCCGACTGGTTGATTGAGTCCCCGGGCGCTCCGCACCGACACCCTGGCCATCCGCGGCCGAATAGATGAGTGGAACCACCGCCAGCCCTGCCGTCGAAGGCGAGCACCACCACGAAGGAGGCTCACAGCCGATATCCGAAGCAACGCGGTCTTGACGCGAGTCGCCTCGTCATAGATGAGCCAATCGTCTCACCGACGTTTGGGCCACGAGTGGGCCACGAAATCTTGCCTTCAGAGACAACGACACCCGGGTCGCGAGACATCGCCGGCGCTACGTGATGCGCTCAGAGGCGCTCAATCGACCTCCTCCTTACCATTTTGAGGTCACGGCAATCGGTGGCAACACACAGCATCGCGGAGAGCACATGAGATGAATTGAGGCTGCCGTTCAACTCGCGATTGGACCCGACTCGGCGCCTCGCGCGGGTGAATCGCTGGAAGTTAGGCCAGAGAGGAGGACGTGCGATGGCAAAACCACGCAAGCCAAGTACGGCCCGAACGCCGCCTGTGGCATCGGATAGCCACGCCGAGATCGAGGACTGGATCGGGGGGAGCGTGATGCCCCGCCTGCATCCCATCGTCCAACGGCTTGACGAATTGATCCGCGAGACAATCCCCGGCCTTCAATACGGCATCAAGTGGAAGAAGGCGTACTACGGGTTGCCAGAACTCGGCTGGATAATCGAGATGGTCGCCTACGACGTCTCCGTAAATGTCGTCTTCTTCGGGGGCGCAGACTTTGACCCTCCGCCGCCGCTCGGAACCACCGATCGGAGCCGCTACGTCAAGCTGACGACCCTGGAGGAGGCGCAGGGACCGGAGATGCACAAGTGGATCGAGCAAGCGGGGCGCGTGCCGGGCTGGAAATGAGGGTCCACGAGGCGAAGACGCGACCGGCTCCATAAGCGCTCCATAGCCGGCGCCAAGAAGCCGCTGGGAAGGGCGGTGGTCGGGCGTCAGGTTCCGAGGCGAAGAACGAGTGCGAGCGAGCTCTCGGGGCCCGGCCAGTGTTCGCGGACGAGTGTTTCGCCGCCCCCGCGGAGGAGGCTGCGGAGGACGAATGCGACGATGACGACGTCGTCGAGCTGGCCCACGACTGGGACGAAATCGGGGACGAGGTCGAACGGGAGCGCGAGGTAGCCGGTTAGCCCGATGAGTAGGGCTTTGTTCCGTCGCGGGACTCGCGGGTCGCGAAGCAGGCGACTGCACAGCACGACGCAGTCGGGGATGAAGCCGGCGAGCGCACGGGCGCTTTCGCGTCGGCCGGCGATGACGAGTGCAAGCACAAGTGCGGTGTAGAGGAGGAGACAGACGCCGAGGCCGACGAGCGACCACTGCCAGAGATCCATTCCCCGAGGCTAATGCTCTTCGTACGGAGACAACTGGCGGGGGGCCGCAACGCGTCGCGTTGCTACATAGACCTCACAACCCGTGTGGGGCAGCTCGCTAGCCGCTGCGCGGGCACGGCCTCATTCTTTGATTTCAAGAGGCGTACTGGACGGTCTCGTAGGTGAGGATGGCGACGCCGTCGCCGAGTGTCTGGGTGTCGATGAGGCGCATGGGTCTCTTGTCGCTCGTCTCGCCGAAGAGGCGCGCGCCGGCACCGAGCACGATCGGGAAGATCTTCAGTCGCGCCCTGTCGACGAGGTCGTGCTCGATCAGCGTGCGCAGGAGCTGGAAGCTGGCGACGACGAGGATCTCCCCTTCGAGCTCTTGTTTCAGCTTCGAGACCTCGTCCGCCGGGTCGCCCTCGAGTACCGTCGAGTTGTTCCAGGCGGGATCCGTGAGGGTCGAGGACACGACGTACTTGGGCATGCTGTTCAACCTTTCCGCCAGCTCGCCGGTGCGTTCCGGCCAGCGCGCAGCGAGCCACTCGTAGCTCCGCCGGCCCAACAGCAGGGCCTCGGCACGCAGGGCCTCGTCGAGCGCGAGCTTGTTGAGCTCGGGGAGATCCTTGATCAGGCCGACCCAGCCGCCGCGCGCGAAGCCCTCGTCGCCGGCCGGGTCCTGGATGACGCCGTCGAGCGTGACGTTGTTGCTGATGAAGATCGTTCCCATTTTGGTCCTCCTTTCGTTGGCGTTGTCAACTAGCACTCAGCGCCCACCGAGGATGGTCGCCGCGGCCGGCTCCGCGTGCTCCTGCTGAGCTTTCCGCGGGGATCGTCGGTCGGGAGACGATGAGCATGGCCACGAGGACAGCGCCGGGCTCGCTTATGGAACTTGCACGTACCGAAAGTGTGCTAGAGTGACTTCCGGTACGCATCAGTTCTATAAGGAGGGACGATGCAGGCA
>JBKPFP010000055.1:0-5311 GCA_046744435.1 Actinomycetota bacterium
GACGCTGGCGGCGGGGCACGTCGCCGGAGCGCTCGCCGGCGGCGCAGCGATGCTCGGCCACTGGCGGCCGGTCTTCCTCCGCTTCGCTAAGGGCGGGAAGATGGTCGCCACCTGCGGCGGCGCCTTCCCCGGTCTCGCGCCCTTGGTCGGGCTGGTCGGCGCCCCGCGGTCTGGCTCGTCGCCTTCGCGCTCACGCGCTACGCGTCGGTCTCGTCGATCGTGGCGGCCGTGTCGCTGCCGGTGGGGGCGGTGCTGCTCGGAGAGCCCTGGCCCGTGCTCGTCTTCTCGATCGGGGCGGCGCTCGGGGTGCTCCTGCTCCACCGCGGGAACCTCGCCCGGCTGCGCGCAGGCACCGAGACACGCGTCCGGCTACGCCGGCGCCGGCCGGCCCAGGCCTAGCCCGTTGAGGCTGCGGTGTGCCCAGTCGCCACGAGGAGCTCGCCGCCTTGGAGCAGCCGCTCGTACTCGGCGATCGTGATCATCGGCTGAGCGCCGCAGCCGCTCGCCCCGCACTCGCAGCTGAACGGACAGATGAAGCTTTCGCGGGTCCCGGCAGCGGGCACTCGCTCGACGTAGGTGCGCACCTGCCGCAGGACGATCTCGTTCTCCGCGCGACGCATCTCCTGACGTTCCTCCCTCGTCTCGGCGCTCGGGCCGCGCGCGAGCACGGGCCGGAACGCCTCCTCGACGGCCACCTGCATACGTGAGAGGTCTCGTGTGCCGTCGACGCGCAGGGTCGTGAAACCACGTTCTTCGGCCGCGCGCTCGATGGCCTCGGTGACGCGATGCTCACGCTCGATCCGGTTCGCGAGCGCGCGCGCCGGGTCGGACGTCTCGTCCCAGGTCGTGGTCGGTCGCTCGAAAAGGCGCTCGCGCTGAAACTCCGGCGTCGGGATCAGCCAGACTGCGTTCTCCGTGCTGTCGAGATAGTCCTCGACCAGCCAGGGGAGCAGGGGCGTCCCTTCCATCACGACCAGCGGTGACCTCGGCAGGGCGAGGACGTCGTCAACCATCTTGCGGAAGCGCTCGGTGTTCATCTCGAGCGAGAACTGCGCCATCTCCGCGGCGTTCATGTCGAGCCAGCGCTCGTCGGGGCTCATTCCCTCCCAGCGAGTGGCTCCCGGATCGCCGTCCGCGAGCGATCGGTCATGGTGCTCCCACGTGTGCGCGTCGGAGTTACACGCGCGGAGGTCGCGCCGATAGGCGAGCCAGTGGCCGATCGTCGTCTTTCCCGACCCGCAGCCCCCGCCGATCCACAGGACGTGGTCCAGCCGACTCGACGGTCGCCCTCTACGACTCAGCAGCCAGCCACTCGCGGAGCTCGGTGTGCCGGTCGAGCGGCCCGCCGCGCTCGAGCTCGCGGCGCAGCTCTCCGACGGTCCCGTAGCGCTCGGCGAGCACGTCGTGGGTGTGGATCGTCTCGAGGTTGACCTGCCGCGAGAAGACGAAGTCGCCGTCGGCGAGAGCGGGATACGCGTCGAGGAGGCCCTTGAGGGCGAGCCGCACGGAGTCCTCGACGAAGCGCGGCTGCAGGTGCGCGTGCTCGACGACGAAGAGCTCGTCCGGCCGCTTCAGCAGCTCGTAGACGGGGGCGCTCATCGAGCTCTCGACGATCGCGACCAGCTGCTCGGCGTTCACGTGCTCCTCCGTGCCGACGTAGAGCGTCCCGCGTCCGCGCTGGTTGTGCGTGGCGAGCGGGACGAGCTCGAGAATCCGTTCGACGTCGTCGTCGTCGAACCCGGCCTCGAGCAGGCGCTCCGAGGCCCGCCCGCGCACGAGGCCCTGAGCGCACGGGCAGGCGTTGATCCCGGCGGCCTCGACGCCGACGATGCGTCGGACTCCGGTCTCCGACGCGGCGGCGATCCCGATCAGGCCGACCATCTCCTGCGTCGGCAGCCCGGTCACGGGGGTCGTGCGCTGGATCGGATAGCGCGCGGCGATGCGCACCTCCGCGCGGAGCGCGCGCTGGCGCTCGACGATGTGGCGGGCGATGTGCTCGGCGAGCACCTCGATCAGGAACGCCTCGCCGATCACGACCTCGTCGATCGCCTCCTCGAAGAGCTCGGGGAAGCGCGACATGTGGACGCCCTTCTGGGCCGGGTCGAGGTCGACCGTGGACTCGATCTCGGCCGCGATCTGCTTCTCGGCCCCGCCGTAACGCACGCGGATTGCCTTGCTCGCGCCCGTCACGCCGGCCCGGGAGAGACCGAGCTGCACCTCGGGCAGCGACGCCTGGAGGTCGTGCTCGAGGAGCCTGGAGGGATCGTCCATCGCAGCACCCATACTCCGCTCAACGCTACCAGGGAGATTCATGGCTTCCGACCCCAGTTTTGCCCGCTTCGTCTCGCTCGCCTGCCACGATCTGCGCACGCCGCTCGCGACCGTCTCGGGGTTCGCGCACACGCTCGACCGGCTCGATAACCTCGGCGAGCCGGCCGACCGCTACGTCGGCATGATCCTCGCCGCCACCGAGCAGTTGACCGAGCTCCTCGACGACCTCGGGCTCGTCACCCGCATCGAGCGCGGGCGCTACGAGCCGGCGCTCGTCGAGGTCGACACGCTCGAGCTCGTCACGGCCGCCGCCGGGCGCGTCGGCGAGCGGGCCGACGCGGACGGGACCGGTGCGACGGTGCGGGTCGACCGCGAGCCGACCGAGCGGGCCGTGGCGGCGCTCGCGCTCTGCGCCCTCCGGCATGGCGCCCTCGACCGGGTGCACGTTCGCGCCGAGGGACCGGACGTGGTCGTCTCGCCGGTCACCGCCGCCGCGGCGCCGATCGTGCTCGCCGAGGAGCTGAAGGATCTCGGCGCCGCCACCGCCCGCAGGCTCGTCGAGGCGCTTGGCGGCTCGCTGTTGCTCGAGGGCGAGATTCTCCGCGTGCGTCTGCCAGACTAGGCGCATGCATGTCGTCCTGGCGGTGTCCGACGTCGATCGCGCCTACGACTTCTACCGGCGGGTCTTCGGGTGGGAGCACCACCTGGCCTGGGAGGGCGAGTACGTCGAGCTCGTGGTGTCGGACACCGACCGGCTCGGGCTCTACGTCCGCGACGGCTACTCCGAGACGGCGGGCGCCGAGCCCGTCGAGTTGAACGGTCGCGTCTCGCCCGCGTATCTGTATGTCCGCGTCGAGAACCTCGACGAGCTGATCGCGCGGCTGCACGAGGCGGGCGCCCGCCCGCTGAGCCCGCGCTCCGAGCGCGGCTGGGGCGACGAGGCCGCGTACTTCGCGGACCCCGACGGCAACGTGATCGGCGTCGGGCAGTACCTCCAGGCGCCGGCGGCCGACGGCTAGCAGCGCGCGAGCGCAGCGGAGTAGAACCCGAGATCCGCAGGGCGTAATCCTCGAAGTACGAGTAGTCGTGTTCGCCGTGCCACACCTGGAGACGCGCACCCTGTACCCGGCGCGCCAGCGAGCAGGCCGTGCTTCTGCCCGACGGAGGCGGGGACGGCCGCCGATCCTCGTCCTGCTCCACGGGCGCTCGAGCTCGCCGGACGACCGCGAGCCAGATGTCGCGTAACCAATATCGTGAATCCGTTTTGGTCGCGAGGAGGTAGGACCGAAGTGACATTGCAGTTGGAGCTCACACTCGCAACGCCCGCCGCCGATGGCAAAACGACTGCGTAGCCTGACGCTCCTCGCGCTCGCGGCGCTCGCCGCGTGCGCCGTCGTCGCGCCGGCTGCGAACGGCGCCTCCGTCAAGTGGCGCTTCGAGGTCGCGGGCCAGTACATCTTGCAGTCGCCTGCGGTGGCGCCCGACGGCACCGTCGCGGTCGTCGGCTCGAGCGGGAATCTCTACTCGCTCACGCCCAGCGGCGCGCTCCGGTGGATGGTGCCCGGAGTCGGCGGCCACGGCGGTCCGAGCTTCGGGCCCGACGGCACCGTCTACGTCGGAGTCGACAGACGCATCACCGCAGTCGCGCCGAACGGGACGATCAGATGGAGCTTCGTGGAGCCGGCCGGTGGGCAGGGCGTCATCGCGGGGCCGACGGTTGGCCCGGACGGAAACATCTACGTGATCTCGGACTACGGGGGCCTCGGGGCCTTCGCCCTTTCGCCGCAAGGTGCGCTTCTGTGGAGCAACGCGGGCAATCCGGTCTTCACGGAGTACGGACAGCTAGGAGCCGAGGTCGTCTTTGGCGCGGGGAAGCTCTTCGCCGGGTTCGACGAGTACGGCGCGGCGGCGACGAGCATTCTGTACGCGCTCACACTCGGCGGGACGCAGATCTGGGCCGTGCCCGTCCCGACCTCGAACGACGTCTTCATGCAGCGCCAGGCGCAGCCCGCCGTCGGGCCGGACGGAAGCCTGTACCTGACCGGGTTCGACAGCCGGCAAGGATGGCTACTCGTCCGCTTCGACCCCGCCACCGGCTCCGTCGTCTGGACGTACTCGCAGGAGCCAGCGAACGGCATGTCGCCGCCGAGCGTCGGGCCCGACGGCTCGATCTACCTCTCCCGGAGCCTCGGCTACCTCGACGCCGTCAACCCGAGTGGGGCCCGGCGCTGGACGTTCTTCGGCGGCTCGATCATCGACCTGCCGCAGGTGAGCCCGGACGGCAGGCTCGTCGTCGCGGGCGACCGGCCCGACTTCGGACAGCCGGGCAGGCTGCGTGGCTGGAACGCAGTCAACGGCGCGCTCGCCTTCCAGGTCGAGCTCCCGACGGGAGACGACGGCTACCAGATCGTGTACACGCCGCCGCGGTTCTCTGCGGATAGCAGGACGGCATACGTCGGGACGTCCACCTTCTACCGACCCGAGACGTCGTTCCTGTATGCGGTCGACATCGCTGGAGGCCCGCCACCACCCCCACCCCCACCGCCGCCTCCTGGGCCGCGCCCGTGCTCGGTCCCCCCGTGTGCCATGGGTCGCGCGAGCGCCGTCGTCGGCCCGTGAGCGTCGTCCGGGACGCGGTCGTCAGCCGCGGTAGCTGCTAGCGCAAGAGTCGCGAGAGCCTTCGGTCCTTCAGCATCCGCCCGCCGGTCTGGCAGTCGGGGCAGTAGTAGATCGTGTGCTCCTCGAAGTCGACACGTGCGATCGGGGCGCCGCACACGTGGCACGGCTCGCCGAGCCTGTCGTGCACGCGGTAGACCTTCTTGTCCTTCGCGCCGCGCTCGCGCAGCTCGAGGCCGCGGCTGAGCTCCGAGTCGATTGCGTCCGCAAGTCGGGCCACCTCCTCCGGGTCGAGGTCACGCGAGAGCGCGTACGGCGAGAGCTGCGCGGCATGCAGGATCTCGTTCGCCCAGGCGCGCCCGATCCCGGCGATCGCGCGCTGGTCGCGCAGGAGCGAATGGAGACGCCGCGAGTTGTCGCGGAC
>JBKPFP010000329.1:0-4964 GCA_046744435.1 Actinomycetota bacterium
CGGCATCTCGGTCGTTGTCAACAACGCGAACACCTGGGCGGAATGCCTTACGGTCGAGCAGCTGAAGAAGATCTGGGAGCCCGGGTCGAAAGTGGGCAGCTGGAAGGACATCGATCCGCAGTTCCCTGATCAAGAGCTGACCCTGTTCGGCGCGGGGACCGACTCCGGCACGTTCGACTACTTCACCGAGGCAATCGTCGGCGAGGAGGGTAAGAGCCGCAGCGACTACACGCCGAGCGAGGACGACAACGTCACGGTTCGAGGCGTTTCAGGCAACAAGGGCGCGCTCGGCTACCTCGGGCTCTCTTACTACCTCGAGAACAGAGAGCGGCTGAGGGCGGTCGCGATCGACGGAGGCGACGGCTGTGTCGGGCCGAGCGTAGAGACGGTGCAGGACGGGTCCTACAACCCGCTCTCGCGTCCGCTCTTCATCTACATCAACGAAGACTCGCTCGCCGAGAAGCCGGCAGTCGATCCGTTCCTGACCTTCTTGCTCGACAGGGAACCCCGCCTTGCTCGGGATGCCAAGTTCGTGCCGATGACGCAGGAGCAACTCGACACGGCCAGGACCGCGCTCGAAAGCGGCGGCGTCGGTGTCGAAAAAGTGGAGGGAGATTGACGTTTACCAGATCGCAGCCAGAGCTTCACATCACGGCTACCCATGTCCACCCGAGCCTTCCTGAGAATCGCCATCGACCTTTGAAAACGCGAAAGGGGAGGAAATGAGAAAGGTGCGCAAGCTCCTGCTCGTCGGGGGCGGAACGGTTGCGGTCGCACTCGCGTCCGTCGCTGCCGCCATCGCCGGCGCGCAGGCGATTCGTGGAACGATCACCGCGGATGGCTCGAGCACGCTCGGCCCGTTCACCCAGGCAGCGGCCGAGAGCTTCGAGCGCAAGTACAGCGGCGCCCGCGTCGTCGTCGGCATCTCGGGCACAGGTGGCGGCTTCGAGCGCTTCTGCAAGAACGAGACGGACCTCTCGAACGCCTCACGGCCGATCCGGCTGTCCGAGGCGCAACGCTGCCACGACGCGGGGATCGGCTACATCCAGTTCCTCGTCGCCAACGACGGCCTCTCGCTGATCGTCAACAGGCAAGCGACGTGGGCCAACTGCCTGACCGTCGCCGAGCTGAAGCGAGTCTGGGACCGGGGCTCAACAGTGAATAACTGGAGCCAGGTTCGGTCCGGATTCCCGAACGTGCCACTCAAGCTCTTCGGAGCCGGGACTGACTCCGGCACGTTCGACTTCTTCACAGAGAAGATCAACGGAACCGCTCGCCGAAGCCGGTCGGATTATTCCGCCACCGAGGACGACAACGTCACCGTTCGGGGAGTCGCCGGCGATCGCGGAGCGATGGGCTACCTCGGACTCTCGTACTACCTCGCGAACAAGAACCGACTCAAGCTGCTCGCCGTGGACGGCGGGAACGGTTGCGTGAGGCCGAGCATCGCGACGGTACAGAGCCGGCAGTACAAGCCGCTCTCGCGCGGCCTCTTCATCTACTCGAAGAAGAAGTCGTTCAAGCGCGACGTCGTCGCCGCGTTCATCCGGCACGTGATCGTCAACGAGAAGCCGATCTCGCGCACCGCGAAGTTCGTTCCGCTGACCAAGGCGCAACTGCGCAAGGCCCAGCGGCAGTACAACACCGCGATCAAGAACCGCAAGAACTACTAGGAGGCATCGGCAGCCGGAGTGGCGACACGCGAAGCAGCAGCACCGCAGCCGCTCCGGCTCCGCGCCTCGCGCAGGCGCTGGGGCGAGGACGTCGTCAAGGTCGCCCTCGCCCTCTGCGCCTTCGTTTCGGTCGCGACGACGGTCGGCATCGTCGTCGCGCTCTTCGTACCTGCTTTCGAGTTTTTTCGCGAAGTCTCGATCGTCGACTTCCTGACCGGCACGGACTGGGCCCCGCTCTTCGAGCCGCCGTCCTTCGGCGTGCTGCCGCTCGTCGCGGGCACGCTGCTGGTTACCGCCTGCGCCGCCCTCGTCTGCATTCCCTTCGGGCTCGGGGCAGCGATTTACCTCAGCGAATACGCGCAGCGTCGGACGCGCAGGATCCTGAAGCCGATGCTCGAGGTCCTGGCCGGGATCCCGACCGTCGTCTACGGCTATTTCGCCCTGACCTTCGTGACGCCGCGACTTCAGGAGATCGGTCTTCCAGTCGGCGTCTTCAGCGCGCTCAGCGCTGGACTCGTGATGGGCGTGATGCTGCTCCCGACGGTCGCGTCGATATCGGAGGACTCGATGGCTGCGGTGCCGCAAGACCTTCGCGACGGCGCGTACGCGCTTGGCTCGACGCGACTTCAGGTCTCGACGCTGATCGTCGTGCCCGCTGCGATCTCCGGGATCATCGCGTCATTCGTCCTTGCAATTTCGCGCGCTGTCGGTGAGACGATGATCGTCCTCATCGCCGCAGGCGGGCAGCCGAACTTAACGTGGAACCCGTTCGAAGCGGTTCAGACGATGACGGCGTTTATCGCGGCCACGGGACAAGGCGACGTTCCGACTGGATCGACCGAGTACAAGACGATCTTCGCCGTCGGCGCGACGCTGTTCGTCATGACCTTGGTCATGAACCTCTTCGCGATCCGGCTCGTCCGTCGCTTCCGCGAGGTGTACGAGTGAGCGCGTCCGCGGGTCCTCTCCGGAGTGACCGGCAACGAAGCCGTTGGGCTGGCCGGCTGTTCCGCGCGTTCCTGCTCTTCTCGCTCGTCGTCGGCTTCGCCACGCTCGGCGCCCTGCTCGTCCAGGTGTTCCTCGAAGGCTACAAGTGGGTCGACGCCGTCCTCTTCTTCGAGCCGCCCTCGGCGGACCCGCTGATCGCGGGCGCCGAGCCCGCGATCCTCGCGACGATCTACCTCGGAATTCTGTTAATCCTCTTCACCGTCCCGCTGGGCGTCGGGACCGCGATTTACCTCGAGGAGTACGCAGATCGAGAGCGCTGGTACAACCGGCTGCTCGAGGTCAACATTCAGAACCTCGCGGCGGTGCCTTCGATCGTCTACGGGATCCTCGGCCTGGCCTTCCTTGTCCGAGGCATCGGCCTCGGCCGCGTGCTGCTGGCGGGGGCGATGATCCTGACACTGCTCGTCTTGCCAACCGTGATCATCGCCGCGCGGGAAGCGATCCGCGCCGTGCCCGACTCGATCCGGCAGGGCGCGTACGCCCTCGGGGCAACGAAGTGGCAAGTCGTCTGGCGGCAGGTGTTGCCTGCGGCAACGCCGGGGATCGCGACGGGCTCGATCCTCGCGACCTCCCGCGGCCTCGGCGAGACCGCGCCGCTCCTGCTCGTCGGCGCGCTCACGTACGTCTCGTTCAACCCGACGTTGTTTGGCGACTTCACCGCCCTCCCGGTGCAGATCTACCAATGGGTTGCTCGGCCGCAGGAGGAGTTCAAGACGCTGGCCGCCGCCGCGATCATCGTGCTGCTCGGCATCATCCTGACGCTGAACGCGTTCGCGATCTGGATCCGCAACCGCTTCGAAAGAAGGTGGTAAGCCAACCATGTCAGTCACAATGGCCAACGTGGGCGTGAACCTGGCCGAGCGGGAGCAGCAGCTCCCGCCCAAGGAGTTCCGCGAGGTCGTCTTCGACGTCGAGGACCTCGGCGTCTCCTACAACGGAAATGCTGCGCTCCAGGAGGTCTCGCTAGAGATCTACCGGAACTTCGTCACCGCGTTCATCGGGCCGTCCGGTTGCGGGAAGAGCACCTTCATTCGCTGCTTCAATCACCTGAACGATCTGATCCCGGGAGCGGTCATCGAGGGCACGATCCTCTACCACGGCGAGGATCTCTACGGCGGGCACGTCGACCCGGTCGAGGTGAGAAAGCGGATCGGGATGGTCTTCCAGAAGCCGAACCCGTTCCCGAAGTCGA
Source organism: Actinomycetota bacterium (assembly GCA_046744435.1). GTDB lineage: Bacteria > Actinomycetota > Thermoleophilia > Gaiellales > Gaiellaceae > VAXT01. The sequence continues at coordinate 3,874 of JBKPFP010000329.1, forward strand.
TCTACGACAACGTCGCGTTCGGCCCCCGCGTCCTCGGCATGACCGACGGCCTCGACGACCGGGTCGAGAAGGCGCTCTCGCAGGCGGCGCTCTGGGACGAGGTCAAGGACCGGCTCAAGGCGAGCGCGCTCAGCCTCTCGGGTGGCCAGCAGCAGCGGCTGTGCATCGCCCGCTGCCTCGCCGTCGAGCCTGAGGTGATCCTGATGGACGAGCCCGCGTCGGCCCTCGACCCGATTGCGACCACGCGGATCGAGGATCTGATGCACGAGCTCAAGCGCGACTACACGATCGTCGTCGTCACGCACAACATGCAGCAGGCGGCCCGAGTCGCCGACATGACCGCGTTCTTCAGCGTGACGCGGGCAGGCGAGGGGGACCGCGTCGGTATCCTCGTCGAGTACGACGCGACGTCGAAGATCTTCACGCAGCCCTCCGACAAGCGAACCGAGGACTATGTCACCGGCCGATTCGGCTAGCGTCAAGGGCCTGCGAGTCTCGTTTCAAGAAGCGCTCGAAGCCCTCCAGGCGAATCTCCAGGAGGAGAGCGAGCTCGTCCTCAGATCGTTGCGCGGCGCGCTGAACGCGCTCCAAGAGCGTGATGTCGAGCTGGCCGATGAGGTGATCGCCTTCGACGACGAGGTCGACGACCGCTACCTCGCGATCGGGCAGGGAATCGAGCAGTTGCTGGCCCGCCAGACCCCGGTCGCGGTCGACCTGCGCCTAGTCCTTGCCGTCCTCCACATCAACCTCGGCCTCGAACGGATGGCGGACCTCTGCGTGACGATCGCCAAGCTGACCAAGCTGACAGCCGAGCTCGAGCACGACGCGACGCTGATCGAGGCGTTCGAAGAGATGGGCAGTCGGGCCGAGGAGATGATCCGGGTGGCGATGACCTCTTTCGCCGAGCGCGACCTCGTCGGCGCCGAGAGCCTCGTCGACCTCGACGAGCTGATCGACCGGGCCAATCGCCGGGTCGTCACGCACTTGTTCGAGCTCGGCCATGACCCCGAGCTCCGGGAGTGGGGGCTGCGCATGGTCATCGTCTCGCGCTGCCTCGAGCGCGTCGGCGACCATGCGGTCGACATCGGCGA
>JBKPFP010000389.1:0-11097 GCA_046744435.1 Actinomycetota bacterium
CTATCAGGTCACCGGCCAGTCGAGCGAAGCGGCGGCGGGAGACAGGTCGGATTCAAGGCAAGACAAGCTTCCGCCAGCATGGTTGTGGGTCATCCCGCCGCCGCCCCGCACTCTCGGCCGCCCGTCGGACAGAGACGACTAGCAGGCGACGCTACACAGCCTCCGGGTTTGCGACGGTTGCGACGCCCGGGCGGCAAGCGCTCAAGCGTCGGTTCCGCGCCCGTCCGTGCCCTATCCGTGCCCCCGAAAAGGCCTCGGTTAGCAGGGAAAACGCCCGCCGAGGCGCCGAATCGGCCTTCCTTTGGGCACGGTGGAGCGCTGCTGTGCCCCGTACCGGTCGATCGCAGACCAGAGGAGCAGGTAGGCCATCTGGTAGCGGAAGAATGCTCGGATCTCCTCACGGCCAGCCGCGGGACGCCTCCACGGCTCGAGAATGAGGTCGATCTCCTCGAGTGCCTCGGTGAAGAGTGGGTCGGAGCGGCTGCTCCAGTCGTAGTCGAGACGACGTCACGGCCTTGCGGCTAGCCGAGGCGGCGGATGAGCTCCGATCGGGACAAGAACCCGACCCGGCCGGCTTTGCCGACGGCGTACGAGTAGTACAGGCCGGTCGCCTCCAGATCGGCGAACATCGGCCCGCGCCGCGAGATCGTCGTGGAGCGGCCGTCGTCGAGCCGCACGAGCATGATCGCGTTCGCCTTCCGCAGCACCGCGACGCCGCCGTCGACGTCCGCGAGCTTGTAGCCGCTCGGAAGCGACCGCGAGGCGCTCCGAGCGCCGGTCGCGATGCGGTAGCGCTCGATGATCTTTCCCCGCGTGACGACGAGATGGTCGCCGTCGAGCCATGCTGAGCTCGCTTTCAGCGGGAAGACACGCACGACCTTGCCCTGCGCGTCGACGACCGCGATCTCCGTCGCCTCGCGGACGGCGATGCGCCCGCGCGAGACCGAGTCCACCGGGGCCGTGTGCTCGCCCCGCCTGATCGTCTTGCAGATGCTGGTCGAGACGAGGCCGCGCTCCTGGCATTTCTCGCCACCCCCCGCGATCCGCATGATCCGGGAGCCCTCGTTGAAGACGAGCAGCTCACCGTCGCCCCGCATCCGGTAGTCCCAGATCTCGCCGGCGTCGCGATCGTGGCCGCTCAGGTCGACCGTGAGCGGGCGCCTCAGCGACGCGGTCTTGAGGACCGACGTCCACTGGTTGCCTCCCCCGTGCCAGACCCACGCGACACGAGCGCCGGCAACCTCGACGTCCGACACGCCGGGCGGGCCGGTCGAGCCTCCCTCGCAGCCGGCGGGTGGAGTAAAGCGCGCGATCGCCTTCCGGCCGGGTGTCCAGACCGCGACGTGCTGGCAGTCGACAGCCGTCGCTCCCGCGATGAAGGCGACTCGCGGTCCGTCGGCCGACAGCTCGCCCACCGAGGTCCGAACGGCGACCGTGCGGGCGTTGAGAACCCGCTCGGTTCGCGGGATCGACAGCGCGGGCGGAAGGACCGGGGCGAGCCTAGTCCAGCCGATGACCATGTTCGAGCCCGCATTCGTGAGGCGACGAAGGCCACGGCCGTCGCTGCCGACGATCCAGAGCTGGACGGGGTCGCCGCCAGCGAGGTAGTTCCCCACCATGATCTCGAGGACGAGGCGGCGGCCGCCGGGCTCCCAGCTCGCCGCCTGGACATGCCTCCCCGGCGTTTCGAGCCGTCGGAAGCCTCGCCCGTCGAGCCCGATGACGCCCACGTAGGGAGCCATGAAGTCCACGAACGCCAGCCGCTTGCTGTCGGGCGACCAGGAGAACGATCCGTACTCGTTGATCCTGCCCGTGAGGCGACGCCGGCCCGTCCCGTCGGGTCGTACGGCATACAGGCCCGTGTTGGCGGCGTAGGCGATCCAGCGGCCGTCTGGAGACCACTTCGGACGAGTGCCGACGCCGACGACGCGCCGCCTCCCCTGCAGCGGCTTGACGAAGACGGCTTGCCGGTCGGCCGTCACGCAGGTCGAGAAGGCAATCGCTCTGGCGTCGAGCGACCAACTGGGATTGCAGTCGTGCGGTCCGGAGGTCAGGCGCTTCGGGGGACGCCCGTCGGTCCCGACGACCCAGATCTCCTCCCTGCGGCCGAATCGCTCGTACGCGATCAGCCTCCCGTCGCGGGAGACCGACGGGCGCACGACATCTCCCTTCATCACCCGGCGAAGGCCCGTGCCGTTCGCACGGGACACGTACCCGTTGTCGAACACCAGCGTTCGGCCGTCGCCCGAGATCGCGACCGGCACCCGAGTCCACGCCTTCCGATAGAGCGGCGTCAGACGCGAACCATCGGGTCGCATGCTGAACGCTCGGACCCTCCCGTCACGGCTGCTTGCGAAGACGATCCGATGAGCTGTCGCTTCCGCAGCGGTGGCCGCCTGGCGTTCGAGCGAGGCCCCGGCGAGCAGTGAGGCCAGCGCCGCAGCGATCAAGACTTCGAAGAGCTTCATCGGGCGAACCTCCACCTCGATGGTAAATGGCTTCCACGCTGTGGCATCGCTGCCACGAGCTTGTTCACCTCGACCGGCTCTCCGTCGATAGCGGAAGGTCCCGTAGCCCATCGGCACAGCTGGCGCGGCTCGAGGTCGTCGACTGCGCGATATGCGGCGTCGGCTTGCGAGGGCTTGAAGTAGAGAACGTGGCCGGCGACGTCGTCGGTGCCCTCAGCGGAGCGTGAACGAAGGCGCTGCGTGGGTCACCGTCGTCGACGACGATCCGGTCAACCGCGCCTTACTGACGCGCTTCCTCGAGCAGGACGGGTATCGAGTCGACACGGCCGGCGACGGCGGCGACGCGCTCGGGAAAACGCGCGGATCGGGCTGCTTCCTTTTTGGGCGCGAAAGGCGCAGTCTCTGCCCCCCGCCTGTCTGATGACGCTAGGAGTCCCAAGGGGCCGACGGGGTCGCTTTCCATGATCGGCAACACCGGCGCGAGGGCACCATCACAGCGCCGTCGGAGCCGTGATCGGAGCCCTCGACGGAGCCCTGAAAGTCGCGATTAGCAGGTTTTTGCGTGGGGGCACCGTCAGGCACGCTCTTTGGGCACCGTCATGCCGCCGACTCCCTTCCCTCGTCTCACTCCCGCCCGGGACTCCCAAGGGGGCCGGTGAGGTCGCCTTCGATGATCGGCGGCACGGGACACTCGGGGCACCGTCACGACAGCGACAGAGCCCCATTGGTGCCCCTTCGGAGCCCGCAGAAGTGGCCGATTAGCGGGATCTTTGCCGCGGGGCACCATCAGAAGCGGCTCTTTGGGCAACGTTACTCACTCTTCCGCGGAACCGTTAGGGTGCAAGCCCCTCGGGGTGTTCAAATCCCTCCCCCTCCGCTAGGCCCTTCTTCCGGACGAGTTCGATTCGTCCGCGCGCAGGAGGACGGCAGGTCGGCGCAGGTCTAAGGTTGATGCATGGCTCGCTGGCCGGCTCTCGCTCGGCGGGCGTGGCGGCCGAACCCCCTCCTCGCCGACATCGCGCTCGCGGTCGTGGTCGCGGCAGTGTCGTTGCTGACACTGGAAGGAACGCAGGCTAAGCCCAGCACCCGCAACGAGGACACGGAGGTTCTGATCGAGCCGACTCCGATCACGCCCGGCGATCCGGTCGAGATCACGCTGCGTAAAGGCGGAAGACCTTTCACGGCGCCGAACGTCGAGCCGTTGCTGACGATCCAGAACGTGACGACGGGCGAGTGGAAGACCTATCTCGCGCGGCCGACCGACAGGCGCGGCGTCTATCGGACTCCGGACGTCCATCCGGGCCAAGGCACGTACTCGTACTCGGTGCTGTACGCGCCGTTCGAACAGACGGAGACGCTCTTCGATCCGTCCGATCCACTGGCCATCCAGGCGGAGGCACCTGCCTCCGAGTCCGACTCGCCCTCGTTCTGGGCCGTGGCGCTGACGCTCGTGGCGACGTTACCCATCGCGCTCCGACGCCGATTTCCGTTGCTCGTATTCGTCGTCACGCTGACCGCAGCGCTCGCGATGGACGTGCGCTACAACAGTTTCCAGTTCGCCGGAGCCCTCGTCGCCCTTTACACCGTCGCGGCGTACGTCGGCCGCCCAGGCTCGATCGGCGTCGGCGTCGGAACGGCACTCGCGCTTCCCATCACACGGTTCGACGACGATCCCACCGGTCTGCCGGAAATCGTGTCGATCTATGTCATTTTCGCAGTGGCGTGGGTCCTCGGTGACCGGATCGGTGGGCGACGGACCTACCTGAGGGAGCTCGAGGATCGCATGCTGCAGCATGAGCGGGAGCGTGAGGAACATGCACGGCGTGCGGCGGCCGAGGAGCAGACGCGGATCGCACGTGAGCTGCACGACATCATCACGCACAACGTGAGCGTCATGACGGTGCAGGCGGCGGCGGCCCGCGACGTCTTCGACACCCAGCCCAGCCGCGCCCATGAGGCGCTCGCCTCGATCGAGTCGACGGGTCGCGAGGCGCTGACCGAACTGCGCCGCCTGCTTGGCCGCGTGCGGACCGACGACGGTTCCCTCACGCCCCTGCCCGGCCTCGCCCGGCTCGAGGACCTGATCTCGGAGGTGAGTACGGCAGGGCTCAAAGTCGAGCTGAACGTCGAAGGCGAGCCGCACGAGCTCCCCGCCGCAGTGGACCTCTCCGCCTACCGCATCGTGCAGGAGGCCCTCACGAACACCCTCAAGCACGCACAGGCCTCGAGTGCGACCGTGCTCGTCAGATACGCAGGCGACGCCGTCGAGATCGAGGTGGTCGACGACGGGCGGGGACCTGCGGCGAATGGAAGCGAGCGCGGCCACGGGATCATCGGCATGAGAGAGCGCGCAGCGCTCTTCGGCGGCCAGCTCCGGGCCGGGCCGGCGCCGGGTCGCGGCTTCTCCGTCTATGCCCGAATTCCGCTCGAGGAGCACGCAGCTTGACGATCCGGGTGCTGCTCTGCGACGACCAGGCGCTCGTGCGCAGCGGGTTCCGCATGATCCTCGACGCCAGAGACGACATCGAGGTCGTCGGTGAGGCGGAAGACGGTCTCGAGGTGATCGAGCGCGCGAGGGAGCTCGACCCAGACCTGATCTTGATGGACATTCGTATGCCGAACGTCGACGGCGTCGAGGCGACGAGGCGCCTTGCCGAGGCGGGATCGCGCGCCCGCATCCTCATCCTCACCACCTTTGATCTCGACGAGTACGTCTACAACGCGCTCAGAGCAGGAGCGAGCGGGTTTCTGCTTAAGGACGTCCAGCCGGCGCAGCTCGTGGATGCGATCCGGGTCGTCGCCGCCGGCGAGGCCCTCCTTGCCCCCTCGGTCACCCGGCGGCTGCTCGATCGCTTCGCCGACGCGCTCCCCGGGGAAGAGACGAAGCCGGCGCCGGCACTGGAATCTCTGACCGACCGCGAGCTCGAGATTCTGAAGCTCTTGGCTGGCGGGCTCTCGAACGCGGAGCTCGCGGAACACCTCTTCCTGAGCGAGACGACGGTAAAGAGCCACATCTCGAGTGTCCTCCGCAAGCTGGACCTGCGTGACCGCGTTCAAGCGGTCGTGCTGGCGTACGAAGCTGGACTCGTACGCCCGGGCGCACCTGGTTGAAAGTCCTCCGCTAGGAGGAAGGAGCGCCCGGAAAGACCGTTCGCGCGCAGGACGCGAAATCGGCCCTTCGCCCGATGGCACGCGCGCCGCGCCCTCCTAGGCTCGAAGCATGTCAATCGAAGGAGGACACATGAACGTTGTCGAGACCTCGAGCCTGACCAAGCGCTTCGGCGACCGGGTCGCGGTCAAGAACGTCGACCTGCACGTCCCGCGCGGAAGCGCCTTCGGCTACCTCGGCCCAAACGGCGCCGGTAAGACGACGCTGATCAGAATGCTGCTCGGACTAACGAAGGCGACGAGCGGCGAGATGCGGCTGCTCGGGCGGCCGGTCCCGGCAGAACGAGGCGCGGCACTGGCTCGTGTCGGAGCAATCGTCGAGGAGCCGCGCTTCCACGGCCACTTGACCGGTCGCGAGAACCTGTCGGTGATCGCGGCTGCGCGCGAGCCTGAGGCGCATGCCCGGATCGACGGGGCGCTTGCTCGCGTCGGCCTCTCGCAGCGGGCGGACGACCGCGTGAAGGGCTACTCGCTCGGGATGCGCCAGCGGCTGGGTGTCGCCCGCAGCCTGCTGGCAGATCCTGAGCTTCTGATCCTGGATGAGCCGACAAACGGGCTCGACCCGGCCGGCATCCAAGAGTTCCGGCACATGATCCGCAGCTTCGTCGACGAGGGCCGAACGGTACTGCTCTCCTCGCACCTCCTCGACGAGGTCGAGAAGATCTGCGACCAGGTCGCAATCGTCGACCGTGGACAGGTTGTCGTGCAGGGATCGATTGCGGAGCTCGCCGCCGACGGCAAGCAGACGATCCTCGTCACTACGAGCGACAACGAGCAGGCCGTCCGCATCCTCGGCGAGCACCGCGCGATCCAATCAATAGCGTCTGAGAACGGCGCCTTCCGGATCGCGCTTCATTCCGACGTCGAAGCCGAGGCGGCTGCCGGTGACATCAGCCGGCGTCTCGTCCTCGGCGGCGTCGCCATCCGCCGCTTCGAGCCGACGCGCGTCTCGCTCGAGGAGCGGTTCCTGGAGATCACATCCCGATTGGAGGAAGCAGCATGAATCTGAGACTCGTCAACGCCGAAATCCTCAAACTCCGCAAGCGCCGAGGCCTCGTTGCCGCCGTCTCGGTACTGACGATCCTGCCCATGGTGATCGCGTACGTGGTTCTTCTGAGCCTGCACGCCAGCGATCCCAGCAAGCACGGACCGGCCGGAGGGCTCGAGAACTACATGCCCTCGATGGAGATCCTGACCACGCTTTCGATCGTGGCGGGCGTGCTGATCGGCGCGACCCTCGGCACCGGCGATTTGAGTGCCGGCGTCTTCCGCGAGCTGGTCGTGACAGGCCGGTCGCGGCTCGCGCTATTCGCGGCGCGCATCCCTGCAGGGCTGCTGATCCTGCTCGCGCCGGTGGGCGTGGCGTTCGGGATCACGGCGACCGCGTCCAGCGCCTTCTCCGGGTCGCTGGAGGCTCCGAGCGGCGCGCTGCTTGCGCAATCCGGCGGCTGGCTCGCGCTCATGGCCGGCGTCAGCATGGCGATCGCGCTGGGCGTCTCGTCGCTCTTCAGCTCACGCGGGACCTCGATTGGAATCTTGCTCGGCTGGCAGCTCGGCCTGATGCCGGTCCTGATCGCGATCGGCCCGCTCGGCTCGTTCCGCGACGGGCTCTTCTATGCGGCCGCGGACCGGCTCCAACCGGCGGCTCTGACCGACGGACCGCCGCCCGTTCCCATGGCGGTCGCAACCGCAGTCATCGCGCTCGTCGCATGGACGGTCATCCCGCTCGCGCTCGGCGCGTGGAGGACGCAGACGCGAGACGCCTGAGCTCGACTAGACAGAGGAGCGCAGCCTGAGCCGCTCGAGGTCCAGAACAATGGTCTTCGAGCGGCTCAGCTCGACCGTCCCACGCTCCTGTCGCTCCCGGAGGACTCGGTTGACCGTCGCCGTGAGGTATCGGCGAGCTCGGCGACGCCTCCTGCGGAAGCGGCACGGTGCCGCCGTCGAGTGACTGGGGCTCCCCGACTGGGCCTCCCCGAGGAGGCCGGCCAGCGGTCTCGACACCGATCATCGGCGTGGAAGCACCATCGCGGGCTCATGGAGCCTAGATCGGAGCCCTCGATGGAGCCCCGAGAAGCAGCCAATTAGCAGGACTTTCCGGCAAGAGGCACCGTCAGACGTTCTCTTTGGGCACCGTCACCGCGTCGTCTGGTCTCTTTTTCCCTTCGGCGCCTAGGAGTCCCAAGGGGGCGGGCCACTCGGCGATCTGAGTTCCCTAGGTCACCGAATGGAGCCCCATCAGTGCCCCCGATGGAGCCCCTAGAAGTTGCCCGTTTAGAGCGGGTAGAGCATCGATCGCCGCGAGGGCCCGTACGGTCAGCGGCACGTCGCGCCGCGAGCGCGCTGTCTTGCCGTAGTCCTTCACTCGGCCATCGATCGGCTGACCGGCGCACTTGAACGACGCCCGCCGATCGACGTGCCGTCGTTCGAGGGCCGTCCACTCCGACGGCCGCAAGCCCGTCTGCACGCCGAAGATGGCGATTGACCGTCAACTTGACAACGCTTCACAGGGCAAGTACGCCTACTGAGTGGCCGAGCTCCCGCGAGGGACCGTCACCTTCCTCTTCACTGACATCGAGGGCTCGACACGGCTGCTCAAGCAACTCGGAGAGCGGTACAACGACGTCCTCGACCAGCACCGGCGCATCCTTCGGGAGGCGGTAGAGGCGCGGGGGGGTCGCGAGGTCGACACGCAGGGAGATTCGTTCTTTTTCGCATTTGCCCGCGCTAACGCGGCCTTGGGAGCCGCCGTTGTAGTCCAGCAGTCTCTTGCAGAGCACGACTGGCCCGCAGGGGTCGAGGTTCGGGTCCGTATGGGTTTGCACACGGGAGAGCCCGACGTCGGAGACGGGAGGTACGTCGGGCTCGGGGTGCATCGCGCGGCGCGCATCGGAGGAGCGGCGCACGGTGGTCAGGTGGTGCTCTCGAGTGCGACCCGTGAGCTGGTCGCGGACGAGGTCGGCGGCGTCGCCGTGCGCGAGCTCGGCTTCTATCGGCTCAAGGACTTCGATCGCCCCGAGCGGCTGTACCAGCTCGACATCGACGGGCTCCCGTCGAAGTTTCCCCCTCTGCGCGCCGAAGCGGCGCCGTCTCGCAGGAAACGACTGCTGCTGTCGGGCGCCGGCGTTCTCGTCGCCTGCCTCGCCGCAGTCGCGGTCATCGCGTTCACAAGTCGCGGAGGCTCCATCAAGGTCGGCCCCACCTCGACCGCAGTCATCGACCTCAAGTCGAAAAGGGTCGTCGACGCCGTCAACCTCGGCTTCAAGTCCAGCCTGATCGCGGCCGGCGCGGGCTACGTCTGGGTCGTCGATCCCAACGGGAGCACCCTCTGGAGGATCGATCCGCGCACCCGCGAGTTGAAAGGCATCGGAATCGCGGTCGGCGCAGGCGCCGTCCCGTTCGGGCTCGCCGCCGGGGAGGGGGCCGTCTGGGTTGCCGTCCTTCGTGGGACGAAGCAGGTCGTGCTCGAGCTGGGGCCTGAGGTCGGCGATCTGCGCCGCGAGATTCCCTACGGGGCGCAATCCGCCTCACCCGCCCTCTCTTCACTACAGCCCCTTGCAGTCGGGGCTGGAGCCCTGTGGGCCATAGACCCGGCGGTAGGAGGCGTGTGGCGCATCGATCCACACAGCGGCACGCGACGCAAGCTGGCCGAGGGTCTCAACGCGTTCGCGCTCGCCGCCGGGGACGGGGCCGTCTGGGTCGCTAGTCAGTCCGGCGTCACGAAGATCGATGCCGTGACGGGGAACGAGCTCGGATCCGTCTCGAGCGGATCTCAGGCCCCGGGCGAGACGGCTTCCGTCGCGCTCGGCGCCGACGCGGTCTGGTTCACATCCAGCTCCGGCCAGACTCTCCGCAAGATCGATCCGCAGTCCGTCTCGACAGCCGAGACCTTCCCCATCGGCCGCGGTTCGAGCGGCGTCACCGTGGGCGACGGAGCGGTGTGGGTGGCGACCAGCCTCGACGGCACGGTTTCGCGCATCGATCCGCAAAGCGGCAAGCGGCTCGTGATCCGGCTCGGCCAGACGCCGGGCGGCGTCGTCGCCGCCTACGGCGCGGTGTGGACGAGCCCAGGCGAGCCGCGCTCCTGAACTTTACTCGCGCAACCTCCCGGCCTAACATCGGTCGAAAGGGGGCCGTGACGCATCGGGCATTGCTGTGGATCGTCGTCGCCGCGCTCGGCGCGGGCCTACTCACGTTCGCCGGCGTTGGACTCGCCGGGCGGGAGGAGCAGCAGAAGGGCGGCACGCTTCGAATCAGCAGGGGCCGCGATATCGACTTCATCGACCCGGCGCTCGCTGGAAACATCGATGCCTGGATGCTCGAGTTCGCCACCTGCGCGAACCTCTACAACTACCCGGACAAGCCCGCGCCGCAGGGCGCAATCGCGATTCCCGAGGTGGCAAAAGGCTTCCCGAAGGTCTCCGCCCACGGCAAGACGCAGACGATTCAGCTGAAGCGTACGTTCCGCTTCAACAACGGCCAGCCGGTGACGGCGGCCAACTTTGTCTCGGCCTTCAACCGCGACGCCAAGCCCATCCTCGTCGGGGGGCTCGGGCCCAACTCGCACGAAGAGTTCTCGCTCGCGAGGAAGTATCTGCGCGAGATCGTTGGAGCCAATGCCGTCATCGCCGGCACCGCACAGGCGATCTCCGGCGTCAGGGCACTCGGTCGTTACACGCTCCAGATACGGACTACACGACCGGTGCTCGACCTCGTCTTTCGACTGACGACCCCCTTCTTCTGTCCGATCGCCGTCAATACCCCGCTCGCGGAGATCAACGACCCGCTCGGCTCCGGCCCCTACTACGTCGCGGACCGCGTGCCCAATCGCCAGGTCGTCTTGAAGCGAAACCCGTTCTACCGGGGGTCGCGCCCGGCGAACGTCGACCAGATCACCATGACCATGGCCACCGGACAGGCGGCCTGCCGGGCGGCGGTCGAGCAGAACGAATTGGACTACTGCGCCGGTGCCGGAATCCCGCAGGCCGACTATCCGGCGATCGTCGCGAAGTACGGCATCAACAGGAAGGGCGGACGGTTCTTTTCCAACCCGACGGTCGGGGTCACCTACTTTGCCTTCAACCACGACCGGCGGGCGTTCAAGGGTGTAGGCCAGATCCCACTCAAGCAGGCGATCAACCGGGCCATCGACCGGCGTGCGCTCGTGCAAGCCGTGGGGCACCTGGCAGGGAAGCGGACCGATCAGTTCCTGCCGCCGGCCATGACCCGGCCCGCAAGCATCTACCCGCTTGGAGGCGTCTCCGAGCGGAGCCTTGCCAAGGCGCGAGCGCTCGTAAAGAAGGCGAAGTTCAAGCCCACCAAGCTCGTCCTCTACGGGGACAACTTTGGTTTCGGACCCGCTTTCGCTCAGATCTTCCAGTTCAACCTGAAACGCCTCGGGATCGACGTCGAGATCAAGTACGTTCCCCACGGTTCTACGTACATTGACGTAGTCGGTACC
>JBKPFP010000289.1:0-1471 GCA_046744435.1 Actinomycetota bacterium
GCCGTGGTCGGCCATGATGCGGTGCGCCTTCGTCGCCTTCTCGGAGCTTTGCCAGCCGACGCCGCTCTCGGCCTCGATCCAGTCCATGATCGCCTGGTAGCCGTCGGTCTCGTAGACCGAGATCACGCCCTGCTGGATCGCGGCGGTGCGCTCGAGGCCGAGTCCGGTGTCGACGTTCTGCTTCGGGAGCGGGGTGACGTTGCCGTCCGAATGCAGCTCGAACTCCATGAACACCAGGTTCCAGAACTCGAGGAAGCGCTCGCACTCGCAGCCGGGAGCGCAGCCGGATCGACCGCAGCCCACTTCCTTGCCGCGGTCGTAGAAGAGCTCGGTATCGGGACCGCAAGGCCCCGGCCCCCCGACTGACCAGAAGTTGTGCTCCCGTCCGAGCCGGACAATCCGGTCAGGCGGCATCCCGACCTGCTTCCAGAAGCCGATCGCTTCATCGTCTTGCCCCAGGCCAAGCTCTGGGTCGCCCGCGAAGACACTCACCCAGAGGCGATCGAGATCGATCTTCAGGTGCTCGGTCACGAACTCCCAGGCAAGCTCGATCGCTCCCTCCTTGAAGTACTGACCGAACGAGAAGTTGCCCATCATCTCGAAGAAGGTGAGGTGATAGCCGTCCAGGCCGACCTCGTCGATGTCGGGCGTCCGGAAACACTTCTGCACCGTCGTGAGCAGCGGGGCCGGCGGCGTCTCACGGCCCAGGAAGTACGGCATTAGCGGCTGCATCCCGGCAGAAACGAGCAGCGTTGACCGGTCCCAGGCTGGGGGGATCAGCGAGGCCGAGGGATGCCGCTTGTGGCCCTTCGACTCGAAGAACTGCAGGAACCCTTCGCGGAGCTCAGCGGTGGTGCGCATGGCCTCCGATTCTAGGTTGAGCTATGCGACTTCGGTCTCTTCCGCGATCTCCTCGCGGATCTTCTCCAGCGAGCGCCTGATCAGCCGGGAGACGTGCATCTGGGAGAGTCCGATCTGCTCGGCGATCTGGGACTGGGTCAGTCCACGGAAGAAGCGCAGGTGCAGGATCCGGCGTTCGCGCTCGTCGAGGACCTTGAACCCCGGCGCGAGAACGGCGCGATCCTCCGAGACCTCGTACTCGTGCTCCTCTGTCCCGAGCGATTCGAGCGGGTCGACGTCACCCTCGTCGTCGGAGCTCCCGCCCGCGGAAAGTGACACCGAGCTGTAGGCGCGCCCGCTCTCCAGCGCCTCGAGCACGGCCTCCTCCTCGACCCCGGCTGCCTCGGCGAGCTCCGGAATCGTCGGCGACCGGCCGAGCTGCACGGTTTGCTGCTCGATCAGCTTCGAGATCTGCACGTTCAGCTCTTGTAGGCCGCGCGGCACGCGCACCGACCAGCCCTTGTCGCGGAAGTGCCGCTTGATCTCGCCGATGATGTTCGGGGTCGCATAGGTGGTGAGCTCGACGCCGCGCTCGAGGTCGAATCGGTCGATCGCCTTGATCAGGCCGATC
>JBKPFP010000016.1:0-8190 GCA_046744435.1 Actinomycetota bacterium
CGCCCTGCTGCCAGCTGAGCACCGTGCTCCTGTAAATGGGCGGATCGGCCGGCGAGCCGTCCGTCCGCTGGAGCCGAAAGTGGTAGGTCATCCGTTCCTCCGTTTCCGGGACCGGACGGCCACGCCGAGCTTATACCGCGCCGCCTTAGGGTGGCCTAAGGGTTAGCTCGCGCCAGCCGCAGCGCGACGAGCCGCACGAGCTCAGGCGCGGTAATGCAGCGCCCGCGGCAGGCAGCTTCCAGCGCGCCTGATACTCGCCAGGGTCCATCTCGACGACCACACGCCGGGGCTCAGCGGCTGCCAGCTTCGGCCCGCGGATGTAGAGGTCGGTGACCTGCGTTCGGCCGCGCCGCCGAGCGCCGTTTTCGCTAGCGCTCTGCAAGGTGCGGATCGGTCCCATGCCCGTCGCAACATTACCTGAGCGCTCTGCCGTTGTTGCGAGTTCTTGCTGACGCTCTGGTATTGCAATCCGACTGACTTGCTAAGATTTTTCCGAAGGGACATCTTTTGAGACGACGCCGCCTGACCCGCGCACAAAGCGCCGAAGCGAGACTCTGTGCCCATCACCTGCTCCCGGCCAGCCTCGGCGGCACAGACGACCTGGCGAACCTGCTCACGCTCTGCCATCGCTGCCATACGCTCTACGAGAAGGTCGCCCGCACACTCACCGCTCGCGATCGAGACCCTGCCGGCACGCAAGAGAACCCCGCAGCGCCCGAGGATCGTCACGGTGCGCCGTTTCGCGGCCCCGACGGGCAGCCGTGGACGCGACAGTGGTACGACTACTAGAGGCTTGATGTGAAACTCCGCGTTCTGGCTACGCTATGGCTCCGTCGCCTCGGTCCCGTCGAAGACGATCCTCCCGTCCTTGACGACGGTTAGGCCGTCATTGCCGGAGGCGACCAAGAGCGCGCCTTGCTTAACGCGAAAGTCGTAGACGACGCGGCCGCCCTCGACGCGGAAGTTGGTGTGCTCGAAGACGATCCCCTGCAACGCGCCTCGCTGGAGGAAGGCGCGGACCGCCGCTCTGCCCGTGTACGTTCCAGTCGGGTTGATGAAGACGGCCTCGACGGCGACGTACTGCATCGCTTTGTCGATCTCGTTCGCGTTCACGTCGGCGTAGAACGCCTTGACGATGTGAACGGGGTCTTCGGACGCAGACTTGCCGCCGCCGCAGGAGGTCGCACCGAGGCCGAAGGCGACGACCGACACCGCCAGCAACGCGAGCGATCGGCGGCTCACGGGAGCAGCATGCCACGAAGCGTTACAAGTTGATGAGGAGGGTGTGGAAGCCGTTGTGGTGCGGGCACGAAGTTGCACACACGGAACTGGCGGACAGCTCAGGGCGCAGGAGGATGTCGCGTCGGTGATTGGCGAGTCTCCCGCGGTTGTGCTACGCCGGCCGCGTCGGCGTCCGCCCTGCTCTTATGGGCTGTTACGGGCGCTGAGCGTGGACGGCCCGCACGCGCCACGAGGCAGCTTGCATTGTCACATCAAGCCTCTCGCCGCGGTTTTTTAGACAGCGCCGCCTGACCCCGCCGCAGTCTGGATTTCCCCCTCCGAACATCACGTTTCAAGGGCCGGATTTGCCTAACCCCGCTCACGTCTGCTCGAGATGCCGCGTAAGCGCCTGACTCTGGAGGCTCTTGTCGAAAAGGGAAGGTTCGACGCCCGCAACTGGCGCCACCGCCGGGTCCTCGACGAGAGCCGCGAGCCGCTTGCCGATCCCGAGCTCGAGGAGGCGCGCCAACTCGCGCTCGGCTACCGCGGCCTCCGCGGCGCCAAAGAGAGGGGCGCTGCGGCACTACGTGAGTTCGGGGAGCTGGTGAACCGCTGATGACCGCAGGATTTCTCCCCCGCAGCTTCTATGACTCGGCGTGAGATCACGTGAAATGCCTAAGGCCTCGACGACTTCTCGCGGCTACGGCTGGAAGCACCAGCAACTGCGCCGAAGGTTCGCGCGGGACGTCGACCGTGGTTTCGCTTTCTGCGCTCGCTGCGGCCGGCCGGATCCTTCCCGGTGAGCCGTGGGATCTCGGCCACGACGACTATGACCGAACTACCTACACCGGACCGGAGCATCGTTCGTGTAATCGGGCAACAGCCTCCCGCCGGCGGCGGACGTCGCGCCGATGGTGAAACCGCGGCCCTTTAGGATCCGGAGCGCATCCGTAACTTCGCCGA
The DNA here is from genome assembly GCA_046744435.1 of Actinomycetota bacterium. GTDB lineage: Bacteria > Actinomycetota > Thermoleophilia > Gaiellales > Gaiellaceae > VAXT01. The sequence continues at coordinate 2,185 of JBKPFP010000016.1, forward strand.
GCAAAGCTAGCTGGAACCCTGCGGCGTCCGCGGCACGATCGGGTGACGCATCGCCGCTCTCACGCTGAGTAGCAGACCGATAGGGCAGGACAGTGTTGGCTAGCCTGTTCGAGTGAGTGTGATGTCAATTCCGGTATGACCCTCATGACTCGCGGGCGAAAGTGGGGAGCGGTTACAGTCCTGGACCTATCGTCTGCGGCCCACATCTAAGGGGGTGAGGCAGTGACGAGGGGGGAAAGGCCTGACGGCGTTGAGCCGGTCAGTCCCGAACTCGTGCTCGTGGACCCTGACCTGGCCGGCCGTCTCCGCGGGTCGCCGGGCGAGCACGCAGCAGCGTCCGGACCAGGCGTCAGCGCACGGACGGGGGGCCGACGGCTGAAAGCGGTACTTGTCGCGGCCCTCGCGGTCGTCGCAGTTGCTTCAATTTCCGGCGCGGTCCCATCACCAGGTCCTCCCGCCGCAGCGGCCCAGTACGCCGAGAAGGTGACGATCTGTCACCACACGCACTCGCAGAAGCACCCGTTCGTGACGATCACCGTTTCGGGCAATGCGCTTGCGGCCCATAAGGGCCACGGAGACACGATCGGTCCTTGCTCGGCCGCTTCGACGACCAAGAAGGCGGCGCCGCACGGAAAGAGCGCGCGCGGCAAGAAGAGCGAAAAGTCGAAGGCGCTCGCTAAAACCGCGACCGATCACAGCCGAACCGGACGTCGCCAAGCTAACACCTCGCCCGGGCATTCCGGAAGCAGGTCCGGCCACTCGGGAACGTCGCCAGGCCACAGCGGCAACGCGCCCGGTCACAGCGGCACGCCACCTGCCCAACACCGCAGCCCACCCAGCCCGAGCGGAACTGCGCCCGGTCGCAGCGGAACTGCGCCCGGTCACAGCGGCACGGCCCCAGGTCACAGCGGCACCGCGCCGGGGCACAGCGGCACCGCACCGGGTCACTCTGGCAGCGCGCCTGGCCACGGCGGCACGCCGCCTGGCCACGGAAAGAAGTAGAGCTAGTCCCTCCGCTCCGCGGGGTGCCTCCACTACCCGGCCGTCCATTACCCGGCTCCGTTATCCAGCGGCGCTCTAGGGGAGCACTTCGTACACGAGGTGAGCGTTCACTGCAGCTCTGTAGCGCACCTCCGTTATCGGGCCCGTCTGTCCGACCGGTCCGACAGGGACAAGGACGCCCAAACGCAAATTCGCGACATTCGACGCTTCCACGGGTGTAGTCAGGGGTGCTGACAAGTACGTGAAGGTGTTATTCGTGAAATCGATACGGACCCAAACCTCGGCGTAGCCGCCCACCGCAATTTGGCCGCCGGCAGGGGAAAAGGTGACGAATCCGCTGCGAGAAGTCTCGTACAGACGGACATTCCCTCCCGCCGGGGGATTGATGGCTACGTCAGTTCCCATCTCAAGCAGGTCGCTCTGGCCCGGCTGCCAAACGCCCGCCGGAGTTGCGTAGAAGTTCAACCAGACTGGCGGCATTGGTCTCGCCCCCTCGAATTTCGAAGACAGCAGCGCAACTGCAGGCTCGTTTCAGTGTCCCGCGATTGGCTAGGACGGTCAACCCTCGCCAGCCGACCATCGCGGCTGGAAATACGGCACTTCACCGAGCCCGCCGACCATCGCCGCTAATCCGTTGACGCCGCGCGCGGAACTGCCCGCGCCCAGGCGAGCGCCTGACTGGTTCTGACCTATTGGTCCGTGCTACTCGGCGTCACGAGGCCGCATCGACCCGGTCAGCCGTGGGGTCGGGCTCCCGCGCAGATCGGTGCCCTATCTGCTCCGCAAGGCCTAGGTCGTCGCGGTAGTTCCAGATTTCTGCGACCTTGCCGTTCTCAAAGCGTCACGGTTCCGAGCTTTGGCCCGCTCACGGCAGTTGCAACTCGAGTCGGGGAGCCAGGGGCGTTTTTAGGGAGCGCACACGCTGACCCCTTCCCAATCACATGCTCGACAACTTGATCACGCTGTGCCAGAGCTGCCACAGCGGTGCTCATCCGTTTTTTTAGAGAGCCCCCGCCCCACACCCCTTCCCCAGGTTTTCGCGAAATAAACTCTGGGGAGGGAATCTGGGCCTATAAGCGACGAGCTGCGAAAGGTTTCGAGATCGGTCAGGTAGATCGTGGCATCCCGGGCGATCGGTACACATGGATTCCGAAAAAGGGACGAGCCTCGCCATGCGACCAAGGCAGCCGGCGCGGCGAGTTAGGCAGTCTAGAACGTGGGCGAATCCTTAATCGCGAATCTCGAACGTGGGCGAATCCTTAAACGCGAGCAACAGGTCTCCGCTGTAAAGCTCGAAACGGACAAAGTATTCCCCTTCTTCGCCTTTCCACTCCTCCTCCTGATCGAAATAACCAGGTTCCTTCACCCAAACTTGCGCAACCTGGGTATTGACGGGAGAGTCGGGTTCGAAGATTCTGTCACTGCGCGCCTCACGTCTCATTCTCCGCCGGTGGCGGTTTGAGTCATACGTAAACCATATGAGACGCAGAGTTTCGCGCTTGAACCCTTCGATGTGAGCCCTGAGGTAGAAGACGTTGCCCGGATAGTCGTAGCCCGACTCTTCCAGACCGAGATTTTCCACGACGTTCCGGCCCGGGCGAGCGTCGTATTCTCTGTAATAAACGTTCTTATCCATTTCCAGCACCTCGAGCTCACCCGCGGTCTTCTCCTTGGGGTCTGGCTTGAGGCCGGGCCAGAGTTCGAACGTCAAATTCGTCCCGCTGATGAAGGCGGCCAAGATCGCGCCCACGAGAGTCGCAAGCGCGGCCACGCTCAGTCGCTCGCCCCGACGTTCGGCTTTCGGCTTGGGCTGCGTAGTTGTCGGACCATCTTCGGCCGAAGACGGGCGCAGGCCTCGCGGCATTAGTCGGCTTCCCACTTACCCTTGTCGAGTTTCCTACCGTCCGTGAACGCCCTGTCGTTGCCCGAACCGCCAATGATGCGATCAGGCGAGCCGTCCCGCGCCTTGACCGTGTCTTTGCCGGGACCGCCGAAGATGCGATCGCGACCTGGATCGCGACCTCTCTCCACTTGGATCGTGTCGTTTCCCTCATTCCCATAGATCGTGTCGTTGCCGCCTCCCCCGTCAATGATGTCGTCTCCCCTCCGGCCATAGATCGTGTCGTTGCCGCTAGTGCCGCAGATCGTGTCGACGCGATCCGTTCCCTCGAACGGCGGTTTCGTGATTTCGCACGTGAACGTGGCGGCCGCCGGCCGGGCGACCTTCGCCGGCGTCAGCGCCGCCGCTTGCACCGATGCGCCGCTCTTCTCCGGCGGCCTCCAGCTTGGCGAGACGTCGAAGAGGGCGTTGGGGTTGTTGGAGAAGTTCTTCTGGCCCGTGCCGTTTGCGTTCATCAGCCAGATGTCGTAGTCGCCCTCGCGATCACTGACAAAGGCGATCTGTTTGCCGTCCGGCGACCATGTCGGTTGTGAGTCCTCGGCCGGATCGTTTGTCAGGCGTCGCGCCCTGCCTACGCCGAACTCGAGCGAGTAGATGTCGTAGTTGCCGTCACGACCTCTGCGGGTGAAGGCGAGCGTTCGGCCGTCCGGAGACCAAGCCGGTTCGAAGTCGGACGCGAAGCCACGGGTGACACGCCTCTCCGTCTTTCCTAGCGCGACAACCCAGATGTCGTAGCTCCCCGCGCGGTCGCTCGCAAACGCGATTCTGATCCCGCGCGGCGACCACGCTGGGTCGACGTCCTCTTTTCGGCTCTTCGTTACGGGCTCGGCCACCGCGGACTCCGAGGCCTGGATGACGTAGATGTCGGCGTTTCCTCTCCGCTTACTGACGAACGCGAGCCAGCCGCTCTCCGGCGCCCATGCGGGCGAATAGTCCGGGGCCTCGTGGCTCGTGACCTTTATTCGGTCACCTCCCGTGCCACGTGCGGTCGCGTAAATGTCGAAGTTGCCCGCTCGGTCGCTCGCGAACGCCAGCCTGCCGTCCGGCGAGAACGCTGGCTGAATGTCCTCTGCCGATAGCGTTGTCACATCCCGGCCGACGCTTGGAGCCGACGCAACGACTACGTTGGCGTCTCCGTCCCCGCCGTCACTCTCGAACGCCAAGGGCGCAGGCTGCGCTTGGAGGCTCGTCGCACCGACGGGACTTCCCGAAGACGCTAGCAGGGGAAGAACCACTAGCGCGCAGGCCGCGGAGCGTGTACGGAGATGCCGGCTGACGACGGTGATCATCCCTCCTTGTCACCCGTCATCGTACGCCTGGCCTGCCGAAAGTCATAATGGGCTTTTTGCCGACGAGAGACCTGCCGGTACTGCCTCCGCTTTGCGGTACCGCGACCTGGAGCGCCACTCTCTCGCGAGCCGTTATGCCGTTCGGTGAACGACTCCGTGGTAAGCCAGCCGTGGCGAAAGGCCTGTCGCGCGCGAGCTGTCAGAGGTCCTTCACAGCTCGGGGGTTTGGCGCCTCGGCGACGAAGTCCGAGCAGCCACGTCGAGCTTCGTCGCCGACGACCCGCGGCGGCATTCCCGGCATGGTGCAACCTCCGAGGAGGACCATAGAATCGGCAGCGAGTTTTCGGTCGGATGCCGGAACTCGTTCGTCCTGGTACGGAGCGCCCCGTACTGAGCGGTCCGGGGCGCTCGTGCTATCCGCAAGCTCGTCTACCGTTGTTCTCGTGACCGCTCAATGTCTGATCGCGTAGCAGCCGGCGAAGTTCGGGACGCTTGGTGGGGCGATGCCTCCGACGAGGCCGAACTCGTCGCGGAACAAGAGCGGGATCTGCAGCCTCTGGAAGAGGTCGAGGCCGATATCGGGAGGCTGCCGGATTGGCGACGCGCTTACTGGCGCCACACGCCCGCCGTCGAGCTGCTGAACGAGGGCAGCCGCCTCCGTCAGCGACTGCGAAGAGAGGCTGAAGGGCGGCCCACGAAGGAGGACGTCCACGCCCGAACCCTGGCGCTGATCGAGTACCTGCGGCCCGTCGACCGCATCGGCGGCGAGTTCGATGCCGCTGACACCGCGTTCGCGAAGCAATTGGACGACTGGGCCCGCCATGAGCGGCGGCAGGTCGCGGTCCTGCATCGCCAGCGGCGAGCGCTGCGGGCCGCGAGTGTTCACGCCCCGCAGCGGCGCGAGTCTGTTCCTGCGCAGCGGCCGCGTGAACGCCGCTCGCGTTCGCGGACACGTTCGGCGGCCCGCGGCTCACCTGACGACTCAGGAGACTTAGACCCGGAACCTGTCGCGTTCGTTTCCGGCTTCACGGCCGCGAGCGAGCGCCTTAGCGGTCACCTTGCAACGCCGCTCGACGGCGCGGAGGATCGCGTGAACCTGCCGCGGATCTCGGAGCCTCCGACGAGCCAATCCCTGCGCGACCGTGTGTTGCTCCAGCTGGCACACGCGAACGCGCAGTTGTCCGAGGCTGAGAAGCGCCGGCGCCTCGAACTACTTGTCCGCATGCGGAAGGAGCGGGAGCGGTGAGCAGCCCCGGCCTACGGCTACAGGCGCTCAGCGACGTCGAGCCGCGCAACGTTCGTTGGCTTGTCCCCGGCCTGGTGCCGTTGCGCACCTTGACGCTGGTCGCCGGCGTCGGCGGGCTGGGCAAGAGCATGTGGCTGGCCGGGATCGCGGCTCGCCTGTCGATAGGCGCCCTGGACGGGCACGGCCCGGGCGACACCGTGATCCTCAGCTACGAGGACACGGCCGGCGAAGCTCTCCGCCCCCGCGTCGAGGCTGCCGGCGGAGACCCGACCAGGGTGGATGTGATCGTCCCCGAGCACCGGGACTACGTCGAGCCCGTCGCGCTGCCGCGTGACGTGATCGAGGTCGGGGAACTTGTCCGCAGCGTCGAGGCGAAGCTGTTGGTTGTCGATCCGATCGTCGCGGCGATCGTCACCGAGCTGGACGCGCACAAGGATCAGCATGTGCGGGCGGTGCTCGCCCGTCTGGCCGAGCTCGCCGAGGTTGTTGACTGCGCAGTCGCGATCGTCGGCCACTTGAACAAAGCGCCGTCGACCGACGCCCACATCCGCGTCGCGAACAGCGTCGCG
>JBKPFP010000390.1:0-7374 GCA_046744435.1 Actinomycetota bacterium
TCGCGGAGGCCGACGAACATGTCCTCGCCGTACGCCGAGTCCTCGTGCAGCACGGCGATGCGCGCGCCGGGCCTCGTGCGCGCGACGTAGCGTCCGTACAGCGCGGCCTCGCCCGCGAAGCGCGGTAGGTAGCCCATGGTCCATGGATAGCGCTTGCGCTCGGCGGCGATCGCGGTCAGGCCGCTGCCGACGAAGAGCTGCGGGACCTCGAGCTGGTTGAGGTACGGCCGCACGGCGAGCGCGTGCTCGGTGCCGACGCTGTTGAAGATCGCGAAGACCTCGTCCTCCTGCACGAGCTGGCGCGTTTGCCGGACCGTCTCCGCCGGGTTGTACGCGTCGTCGACGTAGCGGTACTCGATCCTCCGGCCGTTGACGCCGCCGCGCGCATTCACGTGCTTGAAGTACGCCTCGGCGCCGCGTGCCACCGCCGCGTAGGCGACCTCGTCGCCGGTCAGCGGCACGGTGCCGCCGATGAGGATCGAGCGCGAGGTGATCCCGGGATCGTCCGCCGTGCGCGCGAAGGCTCCCGGGAGCGCCACGAGGGCGAGAACGAGCACGACCGCAGACGCGTAGCTGGCCCGCATTCCGGCAAGCCTACAATCGCGCCGCAGGTGCGCCCCAGCTCGTTCGTCGCGCGTCTCGCCGTCGCGGAGATCGGCGAGACCTTCAACCAGTACGCCGAGCCGCGGCTCTCGGAGCGCTTGCTCGCGTATCTGGAGCGCCGCGCGGCCGCCCCGATCCTGCTCGTCGGCGAGGCGGCCGGGTACCGCGGCGCGCGCGTCAGCGGCATCCCGTTCACGTCCGAGCGCCAGCTGAGCGGCTCGGGACCCGCGGAGGCGACGGCGACGATCGTCCACCGCGTGCTGGACGAGCTCGGCGTCGAGGCCGAGGTGGTGCTCTGGAACGTCGTGCCCACGCATCCGCACCGCCCCGGGGCGGCGGGCTCGAATCGCCGCCCGACGCGTCTCGAGGTCGCGGCCGGGCTCCCGTTCGTCCGCGAACTCGCGCGCGGGCGGCGCACGATCGCGGTCGGCCGCCTCGCCGAGGCTGCGCTCAGAGCGCCTGCCGTCAGGCACCCTTCACACGGCGGCGCCGAAGCGTTCCGCTCCGGCCTCGCCGAGCTGCTCCATGGCTGACGAAGCACTGCCCATCAAGCGCAACACCGCGCTGCTCGCCGCGGTGCTCGCCGTCTACATCGGCGTCCTCCAGCTGGCTGCAGCAGTCCTCTCGCTCACTTTCGTGCTCGTGACCGGGATCGAGAGCCTGCTCGGGCTCGGCCCGGCGATCTACCTCGTGGCGGCAGCGCTCTCTGCGCTTCCCGCCGGACGGGCGATGGATCGGTTCGGCCGCGTTCCCGTGATCGCCGTCGGGTTCCTCCTCGGCTCGGTCGGCTGCGTCGTCACCGCCGCCGGCACGCACTGGGAGCTCGGCTCGGCGGTCATCCTCGGCTTCGTCCTCCTCGGCGTCTCGGGCGCCGTGACGCTGCTCATCCGCACGGCCGCGGGCGACATGTATCCGCCGGAGCGGCGCGCGCGCGGCATCTCGCTCGTGCTCTTCGGCGCGATCTTCGGCGCGATCCTCGGGCCCGCAGTCTTCGGACCGCTGTTCGCGGACAAAGACGTCGAGGCGGACACGCTGACCGTTCCCTGGCTCGCGGCGGCCGGGCTCTCGCTCGTGGCGCTCGCACTCGTCCTCTTCGTCCGGCCCGACCCGAAGGTGATCGGCGAACGCCTCTCACGAGGGGCCAGACCCCTTGAGTCGAACCCTGTCAAGGGGTCTGACCCCGGGGCGGCGCCGCTTACGGAGATCGTGCGGAGGCCCGGCGTCATCACGGCGATGGTGGCCGCGCTGGCGAGCTTCGGCGTCATGGTCTCGGTCATGAACCTGACCGGCTACGTCGTCGTCGACCATCACCACCACGCCCAGAGCTCGGTGTTCCCGATCATCGGCGCCCACGTGCTCGGCATGTACGCGCTCGTGCTGGTCATCGGGTCGCTCATCGACAGTATCGGGCGGATCCGCGCCCTCGCGGGCGGCCTGGTCATGATGGCGGCCTCCTGCGCCGGGCTGCTCTTCTTCGACGACGTGTTCACGACCGCTTTGCTGCTCTTCGGGCTCGGCCTCGGCTGGAGCCTCTCGTTCGTGGCGGCCACGGCGCAGCTCGCGGACGCGACCAGCCCGGCCGAGCGAGGCAAGCTGCTGGGGCTCAACGACCTGCTCGCGGGCCTGCTCGGCGCGGCCCTCGCCCTGGTCGGAGGCATCGCCCTCGACACCCTCGGCGTCGCAGCGCTCGCGATCGGAGCCACCATCCTCGCGATGGCGCCCGCCTTCGCCATCACACGGGCGGCCAGGCTCGCGGAAGCGACTTCCTGAGCGGCGCTGGTAGAATCGCTGCCGGCGGACGCCCGAGTCCGCCATTTTTCAGTCTCCGAGCCGGACTTCAGTCTGGCTCGGCGTGCAATCAAAATGAAGACCTGGAATGCAAAACCCGGTGAGGTCGAGAGGATCTGGTACGTCGTGGACGCCGACGGCAAGACGCTCGGACGTCTCGCGACGCAGATCGCCGACACCCTGCGCGGCAAGCGCAAGCCGCAGTACACGCCGCACGTGGACACCGGCGACTTCGTCGTCGTCGTGAACGCCGAGAAGATCGCCGTCACCGGCAAGAAGCTCGACGAGAAGCTCTACTACCGCCACTCCGGCTATCCGGGCGCCCTCAAGAGCAGGCCGCTGCGCGAGGAGCTGGAGCGGAGGCCGACCGAGGTGCTGCGGACGGCCGTGCGCGGGATGCTCCCGCGGACGAGGCTCGGACGCGCCCAGCTGACGAAGCTGAAGATCTACGCCGGCCCCGAGCATCCGCATGCGGCCCAGGATCCGAAGCCGCTCCCGGTGGAGAACGGCAGTGGCTGAGCTGGCCTCCTACCGGGGGACCGGCAAGCGCAAGACCTCGGTCGCGCGCGTGATCCTGCGCCCGGGCGACGGCTCCACGTGGGTCAACGGCCGCACGCTCGAGGACTACTTCCCGCGGGCGACGCACAGGACGACCGTGCTCGCGCCGCTCAAGCTGGCCGGCGCCGAGGGCCGGTACGACCTCCGTGTCCGCGTCCAGGGCGGCGGGCCGAGCGGGCAGGCCGGCGCGGTCCGGCACGGCATCGCCCGCGCGCTCGTCGAGGCCGACCCCGAGCTGCGCGTGCCGTTGAAGCGCGAAGGCTTCCTGACGAGGGACGCCCGCAAGGTCGAGCGCAAGAAGGCCGGCCTGCACAAAGCCCGCAAGGCGCCCCAGTTCAGCAAGCGCTGATTTGGCGCGCCGCTACTTCGGCACCGACGGTGTCCGGGGGGTCTTCGGCGAGGACCTGACCGCGGACCTCGTCGAGCGGCTCGGCCGCGCGTGTGCGCTCTGGTCACGGCGCGGGCGCGTCTTCGTCGGCCGCGACACGCGCGCCTCCGGGATCGAGCTCGAGAACGCCCTCGCGCAGGGAGTCGCCTCCGCCGGGGGGAACGCGGTCCTCGCCGGCGTGCTGCCGACCCCCGCCGTCGCGCTCCTCGCGCTCGACCTTGGCGCGGTCGTCACCGCCTCGCACAACCCGCCCGAGTACAACGGCGTCAAGCTCTTCGACTCGGACGGCCGGAAGCTTCCGGACTCCTCGGAGGAGGAGATCGAAGAGCTGTTCGAGCGACCTCCGACCGGAGAAGCCGGCGAGATCGACCGCGTCGGCGTCGCGACCGACAGCTACCTCGAGCACATCGTCGAGCGCTTCGGGAGCGACCTATCGGGCCTCCGCGTCGTCGTCGACTGTGCGAACGGGGCCTATTCCGGCCTGGCGCCGAAGGCCTTCGAGCAGCTCGGCGCGAGCGTGCTCGCGATCGGGTCCGACCCCGACGGGCACAACATCAACGTCGGCTGCGGCGCGACCGATCTCTCGCTGCTGCAGGCGGTGGTCGCCGACGGGCACTTCGACCTCGGAGTCGCGTTCGATGGCGACGGCGACCGCATGCTCGCGGTCGACGCCGAGGGCGAGGCCGTGGACGGCGACCAGATCCTCGCCGTGCTCGCGCTCGATCTGACTGTCGACCTCGTCGCCGTGACGGTGATGACGAACCTCGGCTTCCACCGGCTGATGGGCGAGCACGGGATCCGGGTCGTCACCACCGACGTCGGCGACCGTTACGTGCTCCAGGCCCTGCGCGAGTCGGGCGGTCTGCTCGGTGGCGAGCAGTCGGGCCACATCATCTACCTGCGCGACCACGTGACCGGCGACGGGCTCGCCGCCGCGCTGCTCCTCTGCGCAGCCCTCAAAGGGCGGACGCTCCGCGAGGCCGTCTCCGTCCTGCGGCGCTACCCGCAGGCGCAGGAGAACGTCCGGGTCGCGCGCCGGGAGCTGACACTCGAGATCACGAGCGAGGTCGAGCGCCTCAACCGCGAGCTCGGCGAGAGGGGCCGCGTGCTCGTGCGGCCGTCCGGAACCGAGCCAGTCGTCCGCGTGCTCGCGGAGGCCGAAAATGGCTTGGATGCGGGGGAAATCTGTGCTACCATCGCGGCTCTCGTTAGTCGAGAGCTCGGTTGACTGATCCCCGATGCCGGGGGGTTGGGGAATCGGGCTCTTGCACATTTCGGGGGCGGTACAGCAGAAAGAGCCGAGACCAGTCATCATCTGGTGCCCTGCGGGGGAAGGAGCCCAAAAGTGTGCGGAATCATCGGATACGTCGGGCCCCGTGCCTGCAAGCCGCTCCTCGTGCAGGGGCTCGAGCGCCTCGAGTACCGCGGCTACGACTCGGCCGGCCTCGCGCTGCTCGAGGCCGACGGGCTCGAGTACGTCCGCGCCGTCGGCAACCTCGAGGTTCTCAAGCGGGCGGCCGACACGAACGGCTCGCACTCGCACACCGGGCTCGGCCACACCCGCTGGGCGACGCACGGCCGCGTCTCCGAGGAGAATGCGCATCCGCTGACGGGCTGCGAGGACAGCGAGCTCGCGCTCGTGCTGAACGGAATCGTCGAGAACTTCCGCGAGCTGAAGGAATCGCTCCTCGCCGAGGGCCATGAGTTCAGCTCCGAGACGGACGCCGAGGTGATCGCACACCTCGTCGAGCGCCACTACCAGGGCGACCTCGTCGAAGCCGTGCTCGCCGCCTACCGGGAGCTCGAGGGCCACTTCGCGTTCGTCGTCGTGCACCGCAAGCACCCAGACCTGCTCGTCGCGGCGCGGCAGCAGTGCCCGCTCGTCGTCGGGCTCGGCGACGGCGAGACATTCCTCGCCTCGGCGATGCTCGCCTTTCTGAGCGAGACCCGCCGCGTACAGCTCGTCGACGACGGCGAGATCGTCGCGATCACGCCCGAGGGGGCGACGTTCTACGACGTCGAGAACGGCGTCCTCGAGCGCGAGGTGATCGACGCGCCCTGGGACTTCGAGGCCGCCGAGAAGCAGGGCTACGAGACGTTCATGCTCAAGGAGATCTACGAGCAGCCGGACGGCGTGCGCGAGACGATCGGCGACCGCGTGCGTCACGGGCGGCTCGTGCTCGACGAGATCGGCCTGAGCGACGAGGAACTGCGCAACCTCAGGCGCATCGTCGTCCTCGCCTGCGGCACCGCTTACCACGCCGGCGTCGTCGGCCGCTACGTGATCGAGGAATGGGCGCGCATCCCGGTCGAGCCGGATATCGCCAGCGAGTGGCGTTACCGGAACCCGGTGCTCTCCAAAGACACGCTCGTGATCGGCATCTCCCAATCGGGCGAGACTGCCGACACGATCGCCGCCATGCGGCTCGCACGCGAGAAGGGCGCCCGGACCGTCGCGATCACGAACATGATGGGCTCGCAGATCACGCGCGAGGTCGACTCCGTCCTCTACACGAGAACGGGGATGGAGATCGGCGTCGCCGCCTCGAAGACCTTCACCGCCCAGGTCGCGCTCCTCGACCTGCTCGCGCTGAAGCTCGCCGAGGTGCGCAAGACGCTGCCCGCCGACGAGATCGAGTTCATCCTCGACGAGCTCTACCGCCTGCCGGTGCGGATGCAGCAGTTCCTCGACGGCAGCCACCCGATCGAGGAGATCGCCCAGCGGCACTACGACAAGCCGTTCTTCCTCTACCTCGGCCGCCACATCGGCCTCCCGGTCGGCCTCGAGGGCGCGCTGAAGCTGAAGGAGATCTCCTACATCCCGACCGAGGCGTACTCGGCCGGCGAGATGAAGCACGGGCCGATCGCCCTGCTCGACGACGAGACGCCGGTCGTCTGCATCGCGACCGACTCGCACGTCTACGAAAAGGTCGTCTCGAACATCCAGGAGACGCGGGCGCGCGGCGCTCAGGTGATCGCGATCGCGACCGACGGCAACGAGGACATCCAGCACCACGCCGACGACGTCATCTACGTGCCGAAGACGCCGGCCTTCCTGCAGGCGGTGCTCGCGATCCTGCCGTTGCAGCTGCTGGCGTACCGCATCGCCCGGCTCCGGGGCCTGAACGTCGACCAGCCGCGGAACCTGGCCAAGACAGTCACCGTCGAGTAGCTCGCTTCCCTGACCGGCGTCCCGCTCCCGCCCGGCGGAGCCGGGCTCCGCGGGCCGCCTCGCGCCGCTGAGCGCCCTCCTGCCGGCAGGCCGTGTGTCCTAACACTGTCCTGCCGGCATACAGGCACTCAGCGACGCGTCAGGAAAGCGAGTAGCTCGGTTCCCTGACCGGCGTCCCGGCTCCCGCCCGGCAGAGCCGGGCTCCGCGGGCCGCCTAGCGACGCGTCAGGAAAGCGAGGACGGTTCGGCGGATCTCCAGCTCGTTTCGCGGGAACCTCTCTCCGCCCGGCGGTGTAGAGAGGTCGATGCGAAAGGCGGTCCTCGTGCTAGCGCTTGTGGCGCTCGCCGGGCTCGGCGCAGTCGCCGCCTGGCCGAAGGACGTCCCTCGGCCGCTCGGCCTCTGGGTCGAGAAGCCGAAGACGGTGCTCGCGCTGGAGTGGAGCGGCGACACTGTGTCTCTCGTCCGCGCGGACGCAAAGACCCTGCGCCCGGCTCGGGAACGGAGCCTGCCCCTCGCGCGGCACGCGTACGGGCCGAGCCTTTCGCCAGACGGGAAGCTCCTCGCGCTCGGTGGGGAGACCGGTGACGTCTGGCTCGTCGATACGCGGCGCCTACGCGTAGCGGGCAGCGTCCAAGCCGAGGGCTTCGGGCACGTCGTCGAGACGGCTTGGCTCGGCGGCAGGCTGGTCGCCATCGTCGACCGCTGCTGCAGCGAGGAAGGAGTCACGGAGGGCCTGACCGTGAGCGTGCTCGACCCCGTGCGCAAGCGCGGGGTGATGGGGCACACGCTCAACGGCTCGATCCAGGCGGCGGAGCGCACGGATTCGAAACTCGTGCTACTGATCGGCCCGCGCGCCGATCTCGG
>JBKPFP010000253.1:0-1189 GCA_046744435.1 Actinomycetota bacterium
CTTTCGTACGTTGGACGACCTGCGCGAAGCGATCGAGCCGCTGCAGCCACGTGCTGATGCCCTCGAAAGCGTAGGGCGCGAGCATGCACCTGCGGACACGGCCGACCTTCTCCGTCGTCACGAGCTCGGCTTCCTCGAGCAACCGGATGTGCTTTTTCATCCCTGTCAGCGACATGCCGAAGGGCTCGGCGAGCTCGCTGATCGTCGCGCTGCCGGAACCGAGCCGTTCGAGAACGGCGCGGCGGGTCGGGTCGGCGAGGGCTGCGAAAGCGCGGTCGATGGTCTTTGAATACTGAACCATTAGGTTCACTATAGTGGATTCGGCGCTGCGATGCAAATACCGCCGCGTCGGCAAGTGGGGCTGATGCTGCCGGGCTCGCCGGCGGCCCAGAGCCTGTGCAAGTGAGCGGCACGCCGCGGATGCGCGGCGACCAAGCCGCGCGCGGCCGGAGCTCCGCTGCTATGTAACCGTCCGTTGGGAGAGGGGGCATCGACCTGGGCGGGACGAAGATCGAAGCTGTCGTGATCGATGACGGCGATCGCGTTTTGGGACAGGCGCGGAAGCCGACGCCGGTGAGCGGCGGCCCCGCCGGGGTCGCCGCCGCGATGATGGACGCGCTGCGTACGGCCGCCGAGAAGGCCCGCGTGCAAGTTGACGAACTCGCCGGCGTGGGCGTCGGTTCGCCAGGAACCGTCGACGAGACGGCCGGTACGGTCGCGAACGCGCGGAACTTGCCGAACTGGGACGAGCCGTTCCCTCTGGCGAAGACGCTAGCGAGCGGCCTCGGCGTGCCGGCCTGGCTCGGCAACGACGTCGGGGTCGCGGTCGAAGCCGAGGCCGCGCTCGGCGCGGGCCGTCCCTACCGAACGTTTTTGGGGCTGTGGTGGGGAACCGGGGTCGGCGGCGCGATCATGCTCGACGGGCGTCGCTGGCTCGGCCGAGGTGCAACCGGTGAGATCGGCCACACGGTCGTCAAGCTCGGCGGGGCCCGGTGCCCGTGTGGGCGGCGCGGTTGCCTCGAAGCCTACGCTGGTCGAAACGCAATGGAGCGGCGGGCCCGGCGCGCGGTCAAGCGCGGCGTCAAGACGAGCTTGTTCAAGATCATGCAGCGGCACGGCCGAGATCGGCTGACGAGCGGAGTCTGGGAGGACGCACTCGAACACCACGATGCGCTCGCCGAGCGGTTGA
>JBKPFP010000305.1:0-4224 GCA_046744435.1 Actinomycetota bacterium
CGAGCCGAAGCTCGCCGGCGTCGTCCGGACCGCGAGCCTGAACACCGACAACGAGCAGCGCGACGCCGACGTGCGCTCCGCGGACATGCTCGACGTCGAGCGCTTCCCGGAGATCCGCTTCGAGTCGACCGCTGTCGAGCACCTCGACGGCGATCGCTTCAAGGTTCGGGGCGACCTGACGATCAAGGAGACCGCGGTCCCGGTCGAGCTCGACGCCCGCTTGCGCGGCACCGGCACCGATGCCTGGGGCAGCGAGAAGATCGCGGTCCGCTTCGACGGCCTCATCCAGTGGGGCCCGACCCGCGTCGAGCTGACGGCGGAGATCTCGGCCGCACGCCAGTGAGCGAGCCGCTCCGGATCATCGCCCTCTCCGGCAGCCTGCGGGAGCGCTCGTTCAATCGGGCGCTCCTGCGAGCCGCGGCCGAGCTGGCCCCTCCCGGCATGGAGCTCGTCGAGTTCGACATCGCCCAGCTCCCGCACTACGACGGCGACGTCGAGGCGGGCCCTGGGCACGAGAAGGTCGACGAGCTCCGGGCCGCGGTCCGCGACGCGGACGGGCTGCTGCTGGCGACGCCCGAGTACAACCGCGGCACCTCGGGCGTGCTCAAGAACGCGATCGACTGGCTCTCGCGCCCCGCGCTCGTCTCCGTCCTGCGCTGGAAGCCGGTCGCCGTGATCGGCGCGACGACGGGCCGCAGTGGGACTCGACGCGCCCAACAGCAGGTGCGCGATGCACTCCACTTCCCGGGTGCGGAAGTCGTGGACGGGCCGGAGGTCGCGATCGCCCTCGCGCGCGACGCCTTCGACGAAGAGGGCGGCCGGCTGGTCGACGAGGACGCCCGCGAGGCGCTCGCCGAGCTGCTCGAGGCCCTCGCCGCGGCGGGTCGCAGGTCGCCCCAGCCCGTCGCTACAGTGGTCTAAGCAGGCTCGGTAGAGTCGGTGTCGTGGCCGGAGAGCGACACGGCATCGAAGCCGAGGACCTCGTCAGGGTCTTCAAGGGCGACATCAGGGCCGTCGACGGCATCGAGCTGGCCGTCGCACCCGGCGAGATCTACGGGTTCCTCGGCCCGAACGGCGCCGGCAAGTCTACGACCGTGCACATGCTGACAACGCTGCTGCCGCCCACGTCCGGCACCGCCCGCGTCGCCGGCTTCGACATCGTTCGCGAGGGGCCGCAGGTGCGGCGCGCGATCGGGGCGGCGCTACAGGAGGCGGCGCTCGACCTGCTCCTGACCGGCCGCGAGCACATCCGCCTCCAATGCGCGCTGCACGGGATCCCGCGCCGCGAGCGCGACGCCCGCGTGCAAGAGCTGCTGGAGCGAGTCGGGCTGACGCAGGCCGCGGATCGCAAGGTCGGCGGCTACTCGGGCGGCATGAAGCGGCGCCTCGACCTCGCGCTCGCGCTCGCGCACCGGCCGACGATCCTCTTCCTCGACGAGCCGACCACCGGGCTCGACCCGCAGAGCCGGAGCGCCCTGTGGGCCGAGGTCGGCCGCCTCGCGCGCGACGAAGGCGTCACCGTCTTCCTGACCACGCAGTACCTCGAGGAGGCGGACGTGCTCGCCGACCGGGTCGGGATCATCGACCAGGGCAAGATCGTCGCCGAGGGCTCGCCGACCGAGCTGAAGGCGCAGATCGGCCGGCCGACGGTCGAGGCCGTGCCGTGCGACGGCGACAACCCGGAGGCGATCTCCACCATCCTTGCCCGCTTCGGTGAGCCGACAGTCGGCTCGCCGAAGTCCGTCGCCGTCCGGCTCGAGCGCGGCGTCGGCGACCTGGCCGGGATCGTCCGTGCGCTCGACGCCGAGGGCGTGACGGTGGAGCAACTGCAGCTGCACGCACCGAGCCTCGACGACGTCTTCCTCGCCAAGACCGGGCGCTCGCTCGAAGGCGCGGGCGAGGAAGCGGACGCCGAGAGCGAGGCGGAGCCGGCTCGCCGGTGACGCTCGCCGCGCAGGTCGGCTACATCGCCCGGCGCTCGGTCGTCCGCACCCTGCGGCAGCCCGCGAACGCGGTCTTTCCGATCATCTTCCCCCTGGGGCTGCTCGCCGTGACCTCGGCCGGGCTCAGCCCGGTGACGCGCATCGAAGGCTTCCCGACCGACTCGTTCCTCGCCTTCTTCCTCGCCTTCTCGTTCATCCAGGGCGGGCTGTTCGCGACGATGAACGCCGGCACCGACCTCGCGCGCGACATCCAGACCGGCTTCCTCAACCGGCTGGCGCTGACGCCCATGCGCGGGAGCGCGCTCATCGTGGGCCAGCTCGGCGGGATCGCGGTGATGGGCCTCGTGCAGTCGATCGTCTACCTGAGCGTCGGGCTCATCGCAGGCGTGCGGCTGGAATCGGGGATCCTGGGCGGGTTCGTTCTGCTCGCGCTTGCCACGTTCATCGCCATCGCCTTCGGGACGCTCGGCGCCTTCTTCGCGCTGCGCACGGGCTCCGGCGAGGCCGTGCAGGGGCTCTTCCCGCTTCTGTTCGTCGGGCTGTTCCTCTCGTCGATGAACCTGCCGCGGAACCTGATCGAGACGGACTGGTTCCGGATCGTGGCCACCTTCAATCCGGTCTCGTACCTGATTGAGGGCGTGCGCAGCCTCATCATCACGGGCTGGGACGTCCAGGCGCTCGCGCTCGCATTCGGGACCTCGTTGCTGCTGCTCGTGTTCTCGCTCATCGCCGCGGCCTGGGCCCTGCGACTGAGGTTGACGCGCACGTGAGCCGGGCGTTCTGGTCGGTCGCCCTGGCCGTCGCCTGGCGGGTGCTGCACAACGTCTTCACGACGCCGTCGCTGCTCCTGCCGGGCCTCATCTTCCCGCTCTTCTTCTTCACGGCCTTCGCCGGCGGGCTCTCACGCGTCGACAACATCCCCGGGTTCGACTTCCCGCCCGGGTACACGGCGTTCCAGTTCGTGTTCGTCCTCCTCCAGTCGGCGGCCTTCGGAGGCGTCTTCACCGGCTTCGGCGTCGCGCGTGACTTCGAGTACGGCTTCGCACGGCGGCTGCTGATCGCGGCGCCGAACCGTGGCGGGATCATCGCCGGCTACGTGCTCGCGGCGCTCGGGCGGTGGGCGGTGACGGCGACGATCCTGACCATCGTCGCTTTGATCGCGCAGATGCAGGTCGGCGGCAGCGGCGTGGACATCTTCGCCCTCTATCTACTGGCGCTGATCGTCAGCCTGACGGGGACGCTGTGGGCGACCGGCGTCGCGATGCGCTTCCGCACGGTCCAGGCGGGCCCGATCATGCAGTTCCCGGTCTTCCTGATCCTGTTCTTCGCGCCGGTCTACGTGCCGCTCGCCCTGCTGGACGGCTGGCTGCACGCGGTCGCGTCCGTCAACCCGGTGACGGCGCTGCTCGAGGCGGGCCGCAGCCTGATCGAGGGCGAGCCGAGACACGTCGCGCTGGCGTTCGGGGTCGCGTTCGGCCTGGCGCTCGCGTTCGCGCTGTGGGCCTTTCGGGGCCTGCGGAACGCGGAGCGCGCGGGCGCGGCCTAGCGGCCTACGTAGCGGAAACTGCTCTGGCCGAGGGCTTTGCCGTAGCGAGGGTTCCTCGCGGTCCCTGACGCAGGCCAGACGAGCCACGTATACGCGCCGCGCCGCAGCCGGTACGTGCGCCCGGCATACGTCCAGCTCCGCCGCAGCTTGAACCGCGACCGCTTCGGCCACACGCTGAGGATCTTGCGGCCGCTGCGGTAGACCTGGAGGTTGTAGAAGCGCGCACTCCTCGCGGCACGCCAGGCGAAGAGCAGCGGCGCCGCGACGCTCGCGCCGTTGCGCGGCGAGACGAGTGCCGCCGTCTGTCGCCGGGCGAGCGGAGGGAGCGGCGGTCGCGGTGGTGGAGGAGGCGGCGGTGGGAGCGGCTCCGGCGGAGGAGGAGGCGGCGGTGGCGGCGGCGGAGGCGGCGGAGGCGGTGGCGGTGGCAGCGGCGAGTCGTCGTTCGAGATCGTGCCGAGACCCTGGCCGTCGCCGATCGTCGCATTCGAGGGACTCGAGAGATTGACGAAGTACGTCTCGTCCGCCTCCGGCAGCAGGTCGCCCTTGACGAGCACCGTCACCTGCTTCGTCGTCTGGCCCGCGGCGAAAGCGAGGCTCCCGCTGCCCGCGACGTAGTCCTCCGGCGCAAGCGCGGTGCCGTCCGCCGTCGCCCAGTCGACGGAAGCATCCCGGCCGCTCGGAGTGCTCAGGCTGACCGTTAACGTCGCGTTTACGGTGCCGCTGTCCGCCTCCGTC
>JBKPFP010000008.1:0-3162 GCA_046744435.1 Actinomycetota bacterium
GCATAGGAAACCTGGACGCAACCGATCAGGTCTTCCGGCTGACCGGCACAGTCGGTGCGCCACCGCCACCGCCGCCGCCACCGCCGCCGCCACCGCCACCGCCACCGCCTCCGCCACCGCCACCGCCACCGCCTCCACCACCACCACCGCCTCCACCTCCACCTCCACCTCCTCCGCCTCCATCTCCTCCGCCTCCTCCTCCTCCGCCTCCTCCTCCTGTACGGCGGTGCACGGTTCCCCGCGTGATCGGGATGCAGCTCGCGCGGGCTCGGATGCGAATCAGGACAGCGCGCTGCTCAGTCGGACGAGTGCGCCACGCTCGTGCGCGACGCGTCGGCCGGGTAATCGCGCAGAACCCTCGGGCCGGAACACGGCAGCGTCTCGGCGGACGCGTCAACCTCGTCGTCGGCCGTCGCTAGCGGGCTCCTCGCATGAGCGACGGGGCACGCGGGTACAGAAAGCTCGTGCGCCGCGTCGCTTTCCTCGCGCTCGTCTCGCTCGTCCTCGCGATGCCCGCGGCGGCCGCGCCCGGAGATCTCGACCGCACGTTCTCCGGCGACGGCTGGGTCCGGACGTACGACATCTTCGGCTTCTCGAAGCGGTACTTCCCCAAGGGAGCGGAGGACGTCGCGATCCAGCCCGACGGCAAGATCCTGGCGGTCAGCGAGCTCCAGGACGGAAACAGCCACTGGTGGTACGGCGTCTATCGCTGGCTGCCGAACGGCGACCTCGACCGGTCGTTCGGCTCCGGCGGCTGGGTCGCGAACGACCTCGGCATCTTCCCGATGCCACACACGGTCGCGCTCCAGCCGGACGGAAAGATCCTCGTCGGCGGACAGCTGGAGTGCCCGGGTCTAGAGCTGTGTTTCGGGATCGTCCGGTATCACCCGAACGGCTCGATCGACGGCAGCTTCGGAACCTCCGGTGTCGCTCGAGCCACGTTCCCGGGTGCGCGGTGCGGCTGCGAGATCCATGACCTCGCCGTGCAGCGGAACGGCCGGATCGTGGCGGTCGGCTGGCGATTCCGCGGCGGGGATGCACAGGACGACATGCTTCTCGCCGTCGCTCGCTTCCTGCCGGACGGCCGGCTCGACCCGAGCTTCTCGCGCGACGGCCGGCTCTCCTTCGACTTCGGCTACGGAGACGACCTCGGCTCGGCGGTCGCCCTGCAGCCCGACGGCAGGATCGTGGTGGGTGGAGTGGCCTCCCACCGGTACCGGACCGAGGCCGACTTCGCGCTCGTCCGGCTGCGGCAGAACGGCACGCTCGACCGGTCGTTCTCGCGAGACGGCGTGCAGAGCGTGAACTTCGCGCGAATGCGCTACGACGACCTCTACGGGCTGGATCTCCAGGCGGACGGGCGCATCGTCGCCGCGGGCCTGTCGGCCGTCGGCTATCGGCGGGACGGCCCGCGTTTCGCGGTCCTTCGTCTCAACCGCAACGGGACGCTGGACCGGCGGTTCGGCAAACGGCTGCTCAAGCCCGGCGCGCACGGCGGTTATGCGCGCGCGGTTCTGGCCGATCGGGACGGGATCGTTGTCGGCGGGCTCGCCTACGACGACTCGAAGCTGGACACGGCGGCGTGGGCTCTCGTCCGCTACCGCTCGAGCGGCGCGCTCGACCGATCGTTCGGCAGAGGCGGGATCGTGCTCAGCGATTTCGGGACTGGCGCCGATTGGGTCGGCGCTTTGGCCGCGCAAGGAGACGGAAAAATCGTGGCCGCCGGCGAGGTCTACGGCGACCAGGCGGTTGCGCGGTACCTGCCGCGCTGACGGGAACAGCCTCCTAGGCTCTCGGGCTGTGGCCGTGAGCGAACCGTTTCTGCTCGTCCAGCTCAGCGATCCGCACATCGGTGCCGACTGGGGCGGGGGCGATTCGGTCGCACGGTTCGAGGCCGTGGTCGAGGCCGTGAACGTGCTCCGACCGCGGCCTCAGGCGATCCTCCTGTCCGGCGATCTGGCCGATCATGCCGCCGACTCCGAGTATCGGCTGATACTCGAGCGACTCGTGCCTCTCGGCGTGCCGCTGTACGTCCTGCCGGGCAATCACGATCGTCGCGAGTCTCTGCGCCGTCACTTCGACGTGCCCGGCCAAGGTGCCGCGACGGTGCAGTACGCGGCGGACCTGGGGCCCGTCCGGCTCGTCCTCCTCGACAGCACTCACCCGGGCGAGGATTGGGGCGAGCTCGACGAAGAGCGCCTGAGTTGGCTCGATCGCGAGCTGGTGTCGCAACCGGATCGGCCGACGCTGATTGCGATGCATCACCCGCCCCTGGTGACGGGAGCTCCGGCTCTGGACAGGATCGCCCTCCGGGCTGCGGATCGCGACGCCCTCGGCCGAGTCGTCGAGCGCCATCCGCACGTGAGGCGGGTGGTCGCCGGGCACGCGCACCGGGAGATGGCCGGTGACCTCGCAGGTCGTCCTGTACTTGTCGCACCGAGCATTTACCTCGCCGCAAAGCTCGACTTCTGCTCCGGGGAGGCCGAGCTGACCTCAGAGCCTCCGGGATTCGCAGTGCACGCGCTCGTCGACGGCAAGCTCGTTTCTCATCCGATGCGAGCCGCGTGACGTCTGCGATGGGCGGTACTCGGCTCGAAGCCCCCTGCTAATCGGCACTCCTTCGACGAGGCGGGACGACACGTCACGACTCGCGCGGACATTGACCCATTTGGAGCATCGACTCGAAACAAGCGCCTCCCTACACTCGGCGCATGCCGCGGAGCTGCGGCAGCCTTAAACTTTCATAGGCCTGCCGTAAGCCGATGGTAAGCGCGATCTCCGATCGCCTCAGGCGTCACATGGCGAAAGGAGAACCACATGCTTCAGGCAGGAGACGTCATCGAGAACCCGGTCACCGGGGAGCGGCTCGTCTTCCGCAAGACCTCGCGCGAGACGAACGGCGAGGCAGTCGTGCTCGAGACCTTCGTCGAGCCCAACGGCTTCGTCGCGGCTGCCCACGTTCATCCGCACCAGGAGGAGCGGTTCCAGATCCTCCGCGGGACCCTCGGCTTCCGCCTCGGTCGGGAGAAGATCGTGGCGGGCCCTGGCCAGCGCGTGACCGTTCCGGCCGGGACGGCGCACAAGTTCTGGAACGCGGGCGACGATGAAGCGCACTTCGTCTGCGAGGTGCGGCCGGCGCTCCAGTTCGAGCAGCTGATCGAG
>JBKPFP010000198.1:0-2815 GCA_046744435.1 Actinomycetota bacterium
GCGCGATCGTCCAGGACTATGTGTTTCAGGAAGGGCCGTCGAACCTCGATGCGGGGGACACCCCGATCCAGACGGTCCGCTTGAGCGAACTGTTCAGCGGGCCCGATCGGTCAGTGATCATCTACCATTTGATGTACGGGAAGCGTGAGACCAATCCCTGCCCGATGTGCACGATGTGGATCGACGCCTACAACGGCGTCAGTCATCATCTCGCCCAGAACGTCGACTTCGCCATCGCCGCCGCCGCGGATCCGCCTGCCCTGCGCCAGCACGCTCGCGCTCGAGGGTGGCGCAACCTTCGGCTGCTCAGTTGCGGGAACAGCACGTTCAAATATGACCTTCGCAGCGAGGATGCCGAAGGCAGGCAGGACTCGACCATCTCGGTCTTTACCCGGGATCGCGACGGCACGCTCCGTCACTCTTACTCCGCACACCCCTGGATGGCCGAAGATGTCAAAGAGCGGGGAATCGACCTGCTGACCCCCGTCTACAATCTTCTCGATCTCACACCGCAGGGGCGCGGTGGGTGGTACGCGAAACTTGCATACCCAGACGGCCCGCACTGGTCACCGCGGTGAGACGGGAGTCAGCGAGCGGATTCGAACAGCTCGATGGGATTCCCGTCAGGATCCTCGATTTGGACCTGTCGACCACCAGGCCCGGTCTCTACCTCGTTGCGAAACCGTAGTCCCGCCTTCTTGAATTCACCGATGAGCCCTGGTAGATCGGAGACCTTCAAGACGACCCGATTCCAACCGCCCGGCTCCTGCGGCTCACCGTTCGGCATCGGCCGCGAGCCTGATGCACCGGGACCGCTGAGCAGCATCCGCGTGTCGCCCAGCGAGACGCTCGCAAATGCCGGGAGTTGCTGGTGTTCCACTGTGAATCCGAGGTGCTGCGTATAGAACGCGACCGCGCGAGCGACATCTTTTACTTGATAGCGAATGCCATGAACGCTCTTGATGATCGTGTGTCGTTCTACGCTTCCGGATTCGGTTGTCTGAGCCATCTGAGCCTCCTCTTCCACGCAACACGTCCTACCAGCGAATGACGCCGTCCGCGTCTTCCACGACGACGACGTCGTAGTTGTCGAGCATTGGCACCAAGAGGTGCTTCAGCTCGTTCGTCCACAGGTCTCCGTCGTGGAACCTTGCCTTCATCGGCTCGTGCGAACTCCGGTCAGGAAACCCGCGCATAAAGAAGAATGTGTCCGGATCGTCAATCGACAGGAATGGACCTAGGATCTTCATCCCGCTCTCGACGTGAGGCGGAACCATCTTCGAGCGAAAGATACGTAAAAATTCGTCGCGCATGCCTTGCTTCGCTCGATACGTGCGCATCTCGATGATCACGATTCTCGTGAGCTCCTCCACGTTGTGACGGCCGCTTGTTCAGCCGCGACCGCTCTCGTGCGGCGCCGATGCGGCCGCCAAATGCCGCAACTTGTCCGGATTGCGCACCACGTACAGCGCTCGTATCACGTCGCCCTCGATCTCGAACGCCGCCGTCTGCACGGGTCCTTCGGGTCCGTCCACGATGACAGCGGGCAGGCCGTTGATGGTCGCGAAGCGCAGCGTGAAGTCGTCGCGCCACCAGGCACCTGGGCGTTTGCGT
Source organism: Actinomycetota bacterium (assembly GCA_046744435.1). Lineage (GTDB taxonomy): Bacteria > Actinomycetota > Thermoleophilia > Gaiellales > Gaiellaceae > VAXT01. Next base: position 1,615 of record JBKPFP010000198.1, read on the forward strand.
GTGGCGTCAACCAGGAACCGCGCCACGCGATCGGCGCCCTCGATCACGTTCTGCGCCGCCCGCACCTTGCCACCGCCGTCCGTCACCACGCGCACGTCGCTCGCGAGCATCTGCGTCAGTGCAGTCAGATCGCCCGACTGGGTTGCCGCCGCGAATGCAGACAGGAGCTGCGCATGTTTCGCATCTATCTGGCCCGAACGCGCCGGCGGCGCGATCGCGCCGCGTGGCCGCGCAGCGCGCACGTTTGCGCGTGCGCGCGCGGCAAGCTGCCGGCATGCAGCCTCGCTCCGCTCCAGTGCCGTGGCCACTTCGTTGAACGAGAAATCGAACACGTCGTGCAGCAGGAAGGCCGCCCGCTCGAGTGGCGACAGCCGGTCGAGCGCCAAGAGCAGCGCGATGGAGAGATCCTCGGCCAGCTCCGTGCGGCTGTCGGGCGCGAGCGCTTCGGTGTCAACAACCGGCTCCGGCAGCCACGGGCCGACGTAGGCCTCGCGCCGCGCGCGCCGAGGTCAGCATATCGAGACAGATGCGCGTCGCTGTGGTCATCAGGAACGCCCTCGGGTCCGACACGTTGTCGCGGTCGGCCCCATGCCAGCGCAGGTACGTCTCCTGCACCGCGTCCTCGGCGTCGGCCATCGACCCGAGCATGCGGTAGGCGAGACCGAGCAGGCGCCGGCGGTACGGCTCGAAGCTCGCGGCGGGATTCGACATCGCGTTCACGGAACTCACGTCGTGCGCACCGCCGTCAGGCCGTACGGTGGGAGCGGGCCAGAGCCAGCCCGCCGAGGGCCATGCCGATCAGCCCCAGCACCAACGCCCCGGCGCCGCCGACTACTCCGTTGCCGGTGCCGGGACCACCGTTGGCGATAGCCAAAACCAGCCCGCCATTGACCGCGGCGATTAGCCCCGCCACCAGGGCCACGATGGCTCCAAGTCCCCCAGAGGCGGTGCCGAAACGACTGGCGGGGCGGGCCAGAGCCAGCCCACCGATGACCACGCCGACCAGCGCCAGTACAGCGACCGTGGTGGCCCAGAGTCGCCGGGGGGTCAGGCCGTAAACCGTGGTGGCGGCTGGCTCGGAAAGGTGCGCGGCGACCAGCACCACATGCACAAGCCCGCCGACCAGAGCGGCTGCCGGCAGCGCGGCGAGAATAAAGGCGAAGGTTCGTTTCATAGACTCTTGTTCGTCACGTCCTCCTAT
>JBKPFP010000173.1:0-13915 GCA_046744435.1 Actinomycetota bacterium
GCGTCGCGACGCACCGCTCGCCCGGCTTCGTCTTCGGCGAGCACGAGTTCGAGCTCCCTGTCGACCACGGCGACCCGGGCGGGCGGAAGCTGACCGTGTTCGCGCGGGAGGTCGTCGCCGTCAGGCGCGAGCGGGACGAGCTCCCCTGGCTCGTCTTCTTCCAGGGCGGGCCCGGGCACGAGGCGCCGCGGCCGCTGCGACCGGTGGCCGCGACGTGGCTCGAGCGGGCCCTGGAGGAGTTCCGGGTACTGATGCTCGACCAGCGCGGCACGGGCCGGTCGACCCCCGTCGGCGACCTCGTCGGGACGGCGCCGCAGGAACAGGCCGAGTACCTGACGCACTTCCGGGCCGATGCGATCGTGCGCGACGCCGAGGCGATCCGGCGCGAGCTCGGGGTCGAGCGCTGGAGCGTGCTCGGCCAGAGCTTCGGCGGCTTCTGCGTCACGACGTATCTCTCCTTCGCTCCGGAAGGCCTCGCCGGTGCCTACATCACAGGCGGCCTGCCACCCCTCGCGCGTCACCCGGACGATGTGTACAGCGCGACGTACGAGCGCGTCCGGCAGAAGAACCGCGCGTTCTACGAGCGCTACCCGGAGGACCACGACCGCGTGCGCACGATCCTGGAGCGGATCGCCGCCGAGGACGTGCGCCTCCCGGCGGGCGACCGGCTCACCGAGCGTCGCTTCCGCCAGCTCGGCCAGCTGCTCGGCATGAGCACCGGCGCCGAGCGGCTCCACTACATCCTCGAGCTGCCGTTCGGCTCGCGGGCGTTCCTGCACGACGTCGAGGCCGCGAACCCGTTCGCGCGCAACCCGCTGTACGCGGTCATCCACGAGGCCTGCTACGCGCCGGGGCTGGCCACGCGCTGGTCTGCCGAGCGGGTCTACCCGGACGACTTCCGCGAGGACCCGACGCTCCTCACCGGCGAGCACGTCTATCCGTGGATGCTCGAGGAGTACGGGGAGTTGCAGCCGCTGGCCGAGGCGGCCCGGATCCTCGCCGAGCACGAGTGGCCGCAGCTCTACGATCCCGCGCGGCTGCAGCAGAACGGAGTGCCGGCAGCGGCCGCGATCTACGCGGAGGACATGTACGTCGAGCGCGAGTTCTCCGAGGAGACGGCGGCGGTCATTCGCGGGCTGCGGCCGTGGCTGACGAACGAGTACGAGCACGACGGCCTGCGCGCCGACGGTGCACGCGTGCTAGGGCGGCTGCTCGACCTGACGCACGGAAGCGCCTAGCGCTCCTTTTAAGGTTGCGCCGTGCCGCCGTTGCTGGAGCTGCGGAACGTGACGCGCCGCTTCGGCGGCGTCGTGGCGCTCGACGACGTCTCGCTCGAGGTCGCGGAGGGCGAGATCGCCGGGCTGATCGGACCGAACGGGGCCGGCAAGACGACGGCCTTCAACGTCATCACCCGCATCTACAAGCCGGACGAGGGCGACGTCGTCTTTGCCGGCGAGAGCCTCCTCTCCACGCCGCCGCACGGAGTCGTCCGCCGCGGGATCGCGCGCACGTTCCAGAACACGGAGGTGTTCCCGACGATGACCGTGCTCGAGAACGTCCTCCTCGGGGCGCACAGCCGCGGCGGACCGTTCGCCGAGCGCCGCCTACGCTCCGAGGCCGTCGAGGCGCTCGAGTACGTCGAGCTCGAGGATCGCGCCGGTCGCCCGGCCGCCGGGCTCCCGTACGCGCTCCTCAAGCGACTCGAGATCGCCCGGGCGCTGATCGCGGAGCCGAAGCTGCTCCTGCTCGACGAGCCCGCAGGCGGGCTCAGCCACGAGGAGGTCGACCAGCTGGCCGGCTTCATCGCGCGCATGCGCGACGGCTTCGAGCTGACGGTGCTGCTCGTCGAGCACCACATGAACCTCGTCATGCGCATTTCCGACTCGGTCTCGGTCCTCGACTTCGGGAAGAAGATCGCCGGCGGCACGCCGGCCGAGGTGCAGAGCGACCCGGCCGTGATCGAGGCCTACCTGGGGACAGACGAGTAGTGGCGCCGCTGCTCGAGCTGCGGGACGTCGAGGCGAGCTACGGGCCGGTCAAGGCCTTGCATGGGGTCTCGTTGAGCGTCGACGATGGGGAGATCGTCGCGGTCCTGGGGGCGAACGGGGCGGGCAAGACAACGGCCCTGCGCGCGGTCTCGGGCCTCGTTCGGCACAGCGGCGAGATCGTCTTCGACGGGACGCGGATCGAGCGCGCGTCGCCGGAGCGCGTGGCGCGACTGGGGATCGCCCATGTGCCCGAAGGGCGCGGCATCTTCGACGAGCTCACCGTCCTCGAGAACCTGCGCCTCGGTTCCTACGTGCGGCGCAACGGCTCGTGGAAGACGGAGCTCGAGCGGGTCACGGGCTACTTCCCGTGGTTCGCGCAACGCGGCAACCAGCAGGCCGGCACGCTCTCCGGCGGCGAGCAGCAGATGCTCGCCCTCGGCCGGGCGCTGATGGCGCGCCCGCGGCTGCTGCTGCTCGACGAGCCGTCGCTCGGCCTGGCGCCCCTGGTCGTGCGCGAGCTGTTCGCGATCGTCGCCGAGCTGAACGAGAAGGAGGGCCTGACCCTGCTCGTCGTCGAGCAGAACGCGCGGCTTGCGCTGCGCACCGCTTCCCGTGCGTACGTGCTCGAGGTGGGGCGGGTCGCGCTTTCGGGCGCGAGCGACGAGCTCGCCCGCAACGAAGCCGTCCGCAGGTCATACCTCGGGTACTGAGTCGTGGCCGACTTCGCGCAGCAGGTCGTCAGCGGGCTCTCGTCGGGCGGGATCTACGCGAGCGTCGCGCTCGCGATCGTGATCATCTACCGCTCGACCGGCGCCGTGAACTTCGCGCAGGGCGAGATGGCGACGTTCACGACCTTCATCGCCTGGACGCTGATCGACCATGGTGTCGGCTACTGGGGCGCGTTCGCTCTGACGCTGGTGATCGCGCTGGTCGGCGGAATCGCGCTCGAGCGGATCGTGATCCGGCCTGTCGAGAGCGCTCCGGTGTTGACGGTCGTGATCCTGACGATCGGCCTCTTCATCGCGCTGAACGGGCTGATGAACTGGATCTGGTCGGCGGAGGTGCGCTCGTTCCCGCCCGACCGGCCCTTCCCGACGAGGACGATCGACGTCGCCGGGGTCGCGATCTCGATTCAGGACATCGGCATCATCGGCGTCACGCTCGGCCTCGTCGCCGTGCTCTATGTGCTCTTTCAGTACACGAAGCTCGGCCTCGCGCTGCGCGCTGCCGCCCTCGATCCGTATGCGAGCCGCCTCGTGGGCGTGCGGGTCGGCTGGATGCTCGCGCTGGGCTGGGGGCTCGCGGCCGTGCTCGGGGCCGTCGCCGGGCTCTTCACCGCGGCCGCGTTCCCGCCGCTCGAGCCGAACATGATGCGCGCCGTCCTCATCTACGCCTTCGCCGCGGCCGTGCTGGGCGGGCTGACGAGCCCGATCGGCGCAGTCGTCGGCGGGCTCACGCTCGGCGTGACGTTGAACCTGCTCAGCGCCTACGTCGACTTCATCGGCACGCAGCTGCGGCTGCCGGTCGCGCTCGCGCTCATTCTCGGCGTCCTCCTTGTCCGGCCGGCCGGGCTCTTCGGGCGGGTCGCGGTGCGACGGGTATGAGGGCCGCCCGCCTCGCGCTGGCGCTCGTCGTGATCGCGGCGGGAGCCGTCGCGGTCTTCCTCGCGCCACGCTGGGACGCCGTCGGCGACATCCGCGGCGCCAAGGCGGGCGTCTTCTTCATCGCCATCCTCGGGCTGAACATCGTCACGGGCTACACGGGGCAGATCTCGCTCGGCCACGGCGCCTTCATGGCTGTCGGCGGCTACACGACGGCGATCCTCGTCGATCACGGCGTCCGCGATCTCTGGACGATCCCGGTCGCCGGCCTCGTCGGCGCAGTCGCGGGGCTGATCGTAGGCGTCCCCGCGCTGCGGCTGACGGGCCTCTACCTCGCGCTGGTCACGTTCGGGTTGGCGGTGGCGACACCGCAGATCCTCAAGTGGGAAAAGCTCGAGGGCCTCACCGGCGGCAACGGCGGGATCCAGCTCTTCGGCAAGGACGAGCTGACCGGCAAGGGCTTCGCGGACGTCGAGCTCTTCGGGCAGACCCTCACCTTCACCCGGGCGGTCTACTACCTGACCTGGGCGGTCGCGGCCGTGGTCCTGCTCGTCGCCTGGTTGATCCTGCGCGGTGGTGCGGGGCGTGCCTTCCGCGCCGTGCGCGACTCGGAGATCGCCGCCGCCGCCTCCGGCGTGAACCTCGCGGTCTACAAGACGGCGGCCTTCGCGATCAGCGCCTTCTGCGCGGGCGTCGCCGGCTCCCTGCTCGTCATCTCCGTCGCGTTCGTCAACCCGGAGACGTTTCCGGTCGCGCTCTCGCTGACGCTGGTCGTCGGCGCGGTCGTGGCCGGCCTCGGCTCGCTGTGGGGAACCTTGGCGGGCGCGGTCTTCATCACGTTCCTGCCGACCTGGGTCGGGCACATCTCGAAGGCGCCGGGCGCGCCGGACACCTTCTACGGGCTCGCCGTCATCCTGCTCATGCTCCTGCTACCACTGGGGCTCGCCGGCGGCATGCGGAGGCTTCTGAATCCTCTAACAACTCGGCTGTACACTCGGTCCTAGTCCCGATGGGCGGCAGGATTCTTCTCGTAGCGGCGGCGTTCACACTCGCCATCGGTATCCCCGGCGCGTTCGCGGGCAGTGCGGCGGACCCCGGAGTGACCCCGACGACGATCCTCGTCGGCGGCACGACGCCGCTCTCCGGCTCGGCGCAGGCCTTCGCGTCGGTGGCCAAGGGCGCGAACGCGTACTTCAGGTATGTGAACGCGCGCGGCGGCGTCTTCAAGCGGAAGATCAACTACAAGTACGTCGACGACGCCTACAACCCGGCCGAGACCGTCCGCCAGACGCGCCAGCTCGTCCAGGAGGACAAGGTCTTCGCGATCTTCAACTCGCTCGGGACCGAGCAGAACCTCGCCATCCGGCCCTTCCTGAACGAGGTCGAGGTGCCGCAGCTGTTCGCCGCCACCGGCGCGACGACGATGGGCCGCGATCACGGCCAGTACCCGTGGACGATCGCGTACCAGCCGACGTACATCGCGGAGGGCGCGATGTACGGCTCCTACATCCGGCGGACGATGCCGAACCGCAAGATCGCGATCCTCTTCCAGGATGACGACTACGGCAAAGATCTGATCAACGGCCTGCGCCGCGGTCTCGGGACGCGGGCGAGTCGGATCGTGGCGCGCGAGGGCCATGCGGCGACCGACGACAACGTCGAGTCCCAGGTCGCGAAGCTGAAGTCGTCGGGGGCAACCGTGCTCATGCTCTTCACGACCCCGAAGTTCACGATCCAGGCCTTCCAGTACGTGAACAAGCTCGGCTGGAAGCCGAAGATCTTCGTCAACGCGGTCTCGAGCGCGTCGAACATCATGACCGTCAGCTCGAGCCGCGGCTCGAACAAGCGGGTCGAGGGCGCGATCTCGATCGTCTTCTTCAAGGATCCGAACGACCCCAAGTGGGCGCGCGACCCGGGCATCAAGCTCTACCGGCAGATCATGCGCAAGTACGGGAGCGGCAACGCGAAGGACGTCTACAACGTCTACGGCATGTCGGTCGCGTACACGTTCGTCGACGCGCTGCGGCGCGCGGGGCGCAACCCGACGCGGCGGTCGGTGATGAACGCGGTGCTACGGCTGAACGAGACGAAGAACCCGTTCGTGCTCCCGGGGATGGCGGTGCGGACGAGCGCGAACGACCACTACCCGCTCGACCAGGCCCGCCTCCAGCGCTGGTCGAAGGGACGGTGGGTCTCCTTCGGCGGCTTGCTCAAGGCTCGGAGCTAGCACCCCTGACGACGGCGCCGAGTGACGCCAGCGCGCCGATCGGAGCGCCGAAGACGGGTGCGAACGTGAGCAGCACCGCATCGAGGGCGCAGATACCGGCCAGGATCAGTGTCGTGCGACGGGCCAGGTCCGTCCGTCGCGCCAGCAGTAGCGCGGCTGCCACGGCGAACAGCAGCCCGGAGAGGAGCCAGAGGACCCCGACCGCGACCCAGACCGCGCGGCTGTGTTCTTCGGAGTCCTCGAACATCTGCGCGACTCCGGAGTACCCGGAAACCGCGGCTAGCAGGAACAGATAGCCCGCGAAGGCGAGGCGCACGGCAGGCATCGGCGAAGCGTATGGTCTCGGCGATGTCGGTCGGGCTTGCCGCCGAGCTGCTTGACGCCTCGCCGGGCGAGCTCTGCGTCGAGGCGCGGCGGCTCCGGGACGAGGGCCACGGCGCGCTCGTCACGTACTCGCCGAAGGTCTTCATCCCGCTGACGAAGCTCTGCCGAGACGTCTGCCACTACTGCACGTTTGCGCACCCGCCGCGGCGCGGGGAGCGCGCGTACCTGAGCGAAGACGAAGTGCTCGAGGTGGCCTGCGCGGGCGTCGCCGCGGGGTGTCACGAGGCGCTCTTCACGCTCGGAGACAAGCCGGAGCGGCGCTACCGCGTCGCGCGGGAAGAGCTGGCCGCGCTCGGGTACCACTCGACGCTCGAGTACCTCGCGCGCTGCGCTCGCCTCGTCCTCGAAGAGACGGGGCTCCTGCCGCACGTGAACCCCGGGGTGCTGACCCTGGAGGACGCGGCGGCGTTGCGCCAGGTGAGCGTGTCGCAGGGGGCGATGCTGGAGACGACCGCCGACCGGCTCTCACAGCGCGGCGGGCCGCATTTCGGCTCGCCGGACAAGCTGCCTGCCCGGCGGCTCGAGACGATCGCGGCGGCCGGGGAGGCGCGTGTCCCGTTCACGACGGGGATCCTCATCGGCATCGGCGAGAGCCGCGCCGAGCGGATCGAGGCCCTGGTGGCGATCCACGAGCTGGGCGAGCGCCATGGCCACGTGCAGGAGGTGATCGTCCAGAACTTCCGCGCCAAGCCGGGCACGCGCATGGCGGGCGCGCCCGAACCGACGTTCGAAGAGCTGCTCTGGACGGCGGCCGCGGCCCGGATCGTGCTCGGGCCGGAGTGGAACGTCCAGGTGCCGCCGAACCTGAGCTACGACGAGTTCCCGCGGCTGCTCGACGCGGGCATCAACGACTGGGGCGGGATCTCGCCGGTCACCGTCGATCTCGTGAACCCGGAGGCGCCGTGGCCCGAGGTCGAGCGGCTGCGCGCGGCGACGGAGGATCGCGGGTTGCGCCTGGCGCCCCGGCTGGCGGTCTATCCGGAGTACCTCGCCGATGCGGAGCGATGGCTCGATCCCATGGTCACGCCGCATGCGCTGAGGCGATCCGACGCCGACGGGCTGGCTCGCGAAGACGCCTGGGCGGCGGGCTCCGCGGTTTCCCTGCCCGGGGGCGCAGAACACGACCTTGGGATAGGTACAGCCCACCTCCTCCCCGTCGCGATCGTATCCACGAGCGCCGCACACGTGGGCAACGGCACCGCGCCGAAACTGTCACAACCGGTAGCCGAGGCGCTCGCGAAGAGCCGCGAGCAGCTCGAGCTCGGCGAAGACGACGTCACCGCGCTCCTACAGGCCCGCGGCCCCGACGCGCGTGCGGTCGTCGCCGCGGCCGACACGCTCCGTCGCGACGTCTGCGGCGACACCGTCACCTACGTCGTGACGCGCAACGTCAACTACACGAACGTCTGCTACTTCCGTTGCGGCTTCTGCGCGTTCTCGAAGGGCCGCCTCGCCGCGAACCTGCGCGGCCGCCCGTACCTCGTCCCGCTCGACGAGATCGCCCGCCGCGCCCGCGAGGCCTGGGAGCGCGGCGCCGTCGAGCTCTGCCTCCAGGGCGGCATCCACCCGGCTTTCACGGGCGACACCTACCGCGAGATCTGCGAGACGGTGAAGGACGCCGTCCCCGAGCTGCACGTGCACGCCTTCTCCGCGCTCGAGATCTGGCAGGGCGCCGCCACGCTCGGCGTGTCGCTCCGCAACTACCTCGCCCGCCTGCGCGACGCCGGCCTCGCCTCGCTGCCGGGCACGGCCGCCGAGGTGCTCGACGACGAGGTTCGCCGCGTCATCTGTCCCGACAAGGTCACCACCGACCAGTGGCTGCACGTGCACGACACGGCGCACGAGGTCGGCCTGCGCTCGACGACGACGATCATGTTCGGCCACGTCGACACCCCGGGCAGCTGGGCCCGTCACCTCCTGCGACTCCGCGAGCAGCAGCGCCGCTCAGGCGGCTTCACCGAGCTCGTTCCGCTCCCGTTCGTGCACATGGAGGCGCCCGTCTACCTCAAGGGCAGGGCGCGACCGGGCCCGACGTTCCGGGAGGCCGTGCTCATACATTCGGCCGCCCGCCTCGCGCTGCACCCGTGGATCACGAACGTCCAGGCCTCGTGGGTGAAGCTCGGCCTCGCCGGGGCGCAGGCCGCGCTGCAGGCGGGCGCGAACGACCTCGGCGGCACGCTCATGAACGAGTCGATCTCGCGCGCCGCCGGGGCGGAGCACGGCCAGGAGCTGCCGCCGGAACGGATGGAGGCCGCGATCCGCGCGCTCGGCCGCACGCCCCGCCAGCGCACGACGCTCTACGGCGAGGCACCGCCATCCCAGGTGAGCCGCTCCTTCGGCGCCCTGCCGCTCGCGGAGCCCCACAACCCGCACGTGAACGACGCGGGCCTGCGCGCGCCGCCTCGCCTCGTCCGCCCGGGCCTCGCGCCGGCCCGGGCTCGATGAGCCGCCTCAAGGCGCTCCTCGGCAGTGCCGGCTTCCTCCTGCTCGGCGGGCCGACGCTCGTAGCCGGCCTCGTGCCGTGGCTGCTCACCGGCTGGAACGGCGACGATTCACCGCTCGCGCTGCGTGTCCTCGGCGTCCTCCTGCTCGTGCTCGGCGCGATCCTGGTCGTCGAGGCCTTCGCCCGCTTCGCGCTCGAGGGCAGGGGCACGCCGATGCCCTGGGCGCCGCCGGCCCGATTCGTCGCGCGCGGCTCGTACCGCTTCGTGCGCAACCCGATGTACGTGGGCGTCGTCGTGCTGATCCTCGGTCAGGCGCTGCTGCTCGGCCGGGAGATCCTCCTCGTCTGGGCGGCGGCCGCCGCGGTCATCTTCCACCTCTTCCTCGTGCTCCACGAGGAGCCCGGCCTGCGCCGTCGCTTCGGGTCCGAGTACGAGGAGTACAGCCGCCGCGTCGGTCGGTGGCTGCCGAGGCTCAGCCGGAGAAGCCGGTGACCCGCTCGGTTTCGCGATCCGTCAGTCGGTCCACCAGTCGGCGGTCGTCTCGGCGTCGCCCGGGCCGCCCGGGCACCCGATCGCGATCATGACCACGCCTTCCGGGCCTGCCTCGAAGCCGCGCATCGTCTCCTTCGAGACCCGAATCGCATCCAAGGGCTTCAGCTCTTCGACGTCGTCCTCCAGCTTCACGCGGAGGCTGCCCTCGAGCACGATGAACACCTCTTCCTGCGTCTTGTGCGTGTGCCCCCAGGGCACCCGGAAGTTCGGCGCCAACCGCTGGTAGGTCACGCCGACCAGGTCGGCGTCGAGCGCGACGCGGGCGAAACGCGCCTCGAGGTCGGGCGAGAGGCCGAAGTTCGGGGCTTGGTCCTCGACCTCTTTGAGGTTGACGATCGTGTAACCGCTCATGGCGCAGATACTTTCAGCTTGCTAGAGTCACAGCTGTGCAGGAGCTCCTTCTGTAGCCCAGGAAGCAAACGCGGCGAGCGCCGTGCGAGCTTCCCTTGGCCTCTCGACTGAGAGGCTTTTTTGTACCCGGAGGCAGGATGGACAAGTACGAACCGCAGCAGATCGAGACGAAGTGGCAGCAGGTCTGGGAGGACGCGCGCGCCTACTACGTCCCGAACCCGGACGACCCCCGGCAGGAGTCGCGCGAGAAGAAGTTCTACATGCTCGAGATGCTGCCGTACCCCTCCGGCACACTGCACATGGGTCACGTCCTCAACTACACGCTCGGGGACGTGCTCACGAACTATCACCGGCGGAACGGGAAGCTCGTCCTGCGCCCGATGGGCTTCGACTCGTTCGGGCTGCCGGCCGAGAACGCGGCCATCCGTGAGGGTGGGCACCCGCGCGAGATCATCGAGCGCAACATCGACCACATCCGCCGCGAGATGCGCCGCCTCGGCTGGGCGATCGACTGGGACCGTGAGGCTTCCGCCCACGAGCCCGAGTACTACCGCTGGACGCAGTGGCTGTTCCTGAAGTTCTTCGAGGCCGGACTGGCCTACCGCAAGGCGGCGATCGTCAACTGGTGCCCGCACGACCAGACCGTCGTGGCGAACGAGTACGTGATCGAGGGGCGCTGCGAGCGCTGCGGCACTCCCGTCGAGGCGCGGCTGATGGAGCAGTGGTTCTTCCGCATCACCGCCTACGCGGACCAGCTGCTGAACGACCTGGCGCTGATCGACTGGCCGGAGCGCACGAAGACGATCCAGACGAACTGGATCGGCCGCTCCGAGGGCGCTGAGATCCTGTTCCGGCTCGAGGAGCTGGACATCGACATCCCCGTGTTCACGACGCGGCCGGACACGCTGTTCGGCGCGACGTTCTTCGCGCTCTCGCCCGAGCATTCGCTGGTCGGGCGCATCACCACCGGCACGCCGCACGAGGCCGAGGTCGCCGAGTACGTGCGCAGAACCGCCGCCCGCACGCGCGAGGAGCGCGAGACGAAGGAAAAGGACGGCATCTTCACGGGCCGCTTCGTCGTCAACCCCGCCAACGGCGAGAGGATCCCCGTCTGGGTTGCCGACTTCGTGCTGATGGACTACGGCACCGGCGCGATCGGCGGGGTGCCCGCGCATGACGAGCGAGACTACGAGTTCGCGAAGCGCTTTGAGCTGCCGATCCGGCGTGTGGTCGAGCCCGCCGACGGCGAGGTCGCCGAGGACGGTGCCTTCTCCGCTCACACGGAGAACGAGCGGCTCGTCAACTCCGGCGAGTTCTCGGGTCTGCCCGCCCCGGAAGGCGCGCGGAAGATCGTCGAGTCGCTGCTCCAGCAGGGCCGCGCCGCGCCGGCAGTCAGCTACCGGCTGCGGGACTGGTCGTTCTCGCGCCAGCGCTACTGGGGCTGCCCGATCCCGGTCGTCTACTGCGAGGACGACGGCATCGTGCCGGTGCCCGAGGAAGACCTGCCCGTGCTGCTGCCGGAGGTCGAGGACTACCGGCCGAAGGGCATGCCGCCCCTGGCCTCCAACGAGGAGTGGATGAACGTGCCGTGCCCGCGCTGCGGCAAGCCGGGGCGGCGCGAGGCGGACACGATGGACACCTTCGTCGACTCGTCGTGGTACTTCCTGCGCTACTGCGACCCGCACAACGACAGCGCCCCGTTCGACCGGGCGATCGTCGACTACTGGATGCCGGTCGACCAGTACATCGGCGGGATCGACCACGCGACCGGGCACCTGCTCTACTCGCGCTTCTTCGTGAAGGCGCTGAACGACTTCGACCTCGTCGGCTTCCGCGAGCCCTTCCAGCGCCTCTTCCACCAAGGTTGGGTGCGGCAGGGCGGCACGAAGATGTCGAAGACCAAGGGAAACGTCACCGGTCCCGACCAGCTGGTCGACCTGTACGGGGCCGACGCGGTCCGGCTTTACATCCTCTTCATGGGCCCGGCCGACCAGGACATGGAGTGGAGCGAGGAGGGCGTCGAGGGCATCGCGCGCTTCCTGCGCCGGCTGTGGCGGACCGTGCACGAGGTCATCGAGCAGGCGCCGGCAGGCGAGCCCGAGCCGACCGCGCTGGCCCGGATAGCGCATCGCACGATCGCGAGGGTGACCGACGACGTCGACCGGCGCTTCCAGTTCAACACGCCGATCGCGGCGGTCATGGAGCTGGTCAACGAGATCTCGCGGGCGCCAACGGATCCGGCCGCGCGCTTCGCCGCGGAGACGGCCGTGACGCTGATCCAGCCGTACGCGCCGCACATCGCGGAAGAGCTGTGGGAGCGGCTGGGGCACGAGCGGCTGTGGGAGCAGCCGTGGCCGCAGGCCGATCCCGCGCTGCTCGAGCGGGAGACATTTGAGCTCGTCATCCAGGTCAACGGCAAGGTTCGTGACCGCGTGCAGGTCGCCGCGGAGGCGAGTGAGTCAGAGCTCGTCGAGCAGGCGAAGGCTTCGCCGCGCGTGCAGGACTACCTCGACGGAAAGCAGATCCGCAAGGAGATCGTCGTCCCCGGGAAGCTCGTCAACCTGGTGATCGACTGAGCTAGCGGATGCCGGTGTCGATGTGGAAGTCGACGCGGCGGAAGCGCCCCGACGTGGCGGTGGCGAGCGCGGGCTTCGGAATCGCTTCTGGGCCGCGCGCGTTCGTCCGCACCGAGTAGCGCCCCGGCTTCAGCACGACGCGGTACCAGCCCTTGGCGTTCGTCGTTGCTCGCGCGACGACGCGGCCGTTGCGCACGAAGCGCAGCGTGACGCCCTTCGCCGGCGCATCGCACGGCACGTTCACGCGGCAGACGGGCATGATCGGGCCGCGCATCACGCGGCCCTGGAGGCCGCTCGCGCTGCTGCTCGAGCTGTTCGCGGACGCGCCGCAGCCGAGCGCCAGGCTCGCTAGCACTGCGATTGGGATGGCGATTCGCTTCATCCCGTCTGTCCAACCCGTTCGAGCAGATCGTTATTCGCACGGCGCCTGCGGGCCCGCTCGCCCAGGAGCGCGAAGGCGGCGAGGAGCGCGAACGGGCCGACGACGACGAGCGCGTAGAGAACGGCCACCGCCACCAGCGCGAAGATGTTGCCCGCGTCGTCGAGGAAGTTGCCGAAGACGCCCTGCTCGTCGTTCTTCTCCGGTGCCGCGGCCATGCTCGTGGTCAGGCCGAGCGAGACCCGCGCATAGGAGCCCTGCCGCACGACGGTTGCCCGCTGCTGCGTGAGCCGAGTCAGGTCGGCCCTCGCGGCGGCGAGGTCCGCCTGCTCGTTCGGCGTCAATCCGACCCGTCGCTGCTTCGCCAGCAGCTCGGCAATCCGCGTGTTCTTGGCGGCGATCGACTTCGTCAACCGGTCGGACTGCGGCTGGAGATCCTGGAGCGAGATGCGCTGCTCGAGGATCGTGCCGAGGCTCGAGAACCTTGCGATTGCGTCCTGGACGCGGGCGATCGGCACTCGTACGACGAGTGAGCCGTCGCCCTGCGCGGCCTGCGCGTACTGGGCGGAGACGACGTAGCCGCCCAGGCGGCGAGTGTCCAGCACGGCGCGCTTCATCGCCTCCGATAGGTCGTCGCGGTTGCGTACGCGAAGGCGGAGCAGCGCGTCGTAGTTCTGCAGGCGCGACGACGGGGGAACGGCGCTCGCGCCCGCGATCCGGGCCTTCGAGTCAGCCCTCAACATCGATCCGAAGCTCCCTTCCGCCGCCTTCGACTCGCGAGTGGGCGCGGGAATGCGCAGCTCAGCCGCCTGTCGTCGTGGCTCCGAGGCGCCGGAACCGCCCGTCAACCCGTTGAGCGCTGCTGCTCCGACCGCGAGTGCGACCGCGCCGGCCGCCGCAGCAGCCAGTGCTGGGCGGAAGCCGATCCGGACCCGGCGGCGTGGCGCGGGCTCGGGCAGCGCGCGAATTCGCTCCCGCACGTTCTCTGGCGCAGGCGGTGCCGTCTCCCGCAGCTCGCGGACGATCTCGTCGATCCTAGGCTCGGACATCTGCCTCCACCCTTTCTGCGAGCTTGTTGAGGGCGCGTGAGAGCCGGGTCGAGCACGCGGTCGGGCTGATGCCCAGCACGCGGGCGGCCGCCTCACCGTCCAGCTCGAGCACGACGCGCAGCGCCACGACCTCCCGTTCAGCGGCCGAGAGCGCGGCGAGCGCGCGCTCGAGCACGGGGGAGAGGCCCTCGCCGTAGACCGCCTGCCCCTCGCGCGGATCCGCCGATGCATAGACCGTCTCGCGCCGCCGCCGACGCTCCTCCGAGCGAAAGTGATCGAGCGCCGCCCCGCGCGCGAGCTGGCAGAGCCACGTCTTCGCGCTGCCGCGGCGCGGGTCGAAGCGGCGCCAGCGGCGGAGGGCCCG
>JBKPFP010000179.1:0-3464 GCA_046744435.1 Actinomycetota bacterium
GTCGCCCTCCTTGGCGCCGACCACCTCCGAGGAGATGACCTCGTCCCCCTTGCGGAGACGCATGCCCGTGACGCCGGCGGTGTCGCGCCCCATCGGGCGCACGTCCTCCTCGTTGAAGCGGATCGCCTGACCCTTGCGGGAGACCATCAGCACGTCGTCGTCCCCCGTCGAGTGCCGCACGGAGACGAGCTCGTCGCCGGGGTCGCGCATCTTGACCGCGATGATCCCGTCGGCTTTGAGCGGCGTGTTGTAGGCCGCGAGCTCCGTCTTCTTGACGATCCCGTTCTTCGTCGCGAAGACGAGGTACTTCGCCTCCTCGAAGTCGCGCGTCTGGATGACCGCGCGCACCTGCTCGTCCTGACGGAACGGGAGCAGATTCTGGATCGCGCGCCCCTTCGACTGGCGTGAGCCGAGCGGCAGCTCGTGCACCTTCAGGCGGTAGACCTTGCCGACGTTCGTGAAGAAGAGGACGTAGTCGTGCGTCGAGGCGACGAAGAGGTGCTCGATGTAGTCGTCGTCCTTGAGGTCCATGCCCATCACGCCCTGGCCGCCGCGGCGCTGCTCGCGGTAGGTGGTCACGGGCAGGCGCTTGATGTAGTTCGAGCGCGTGATCGCGATCACCATGTCCTCCTCCGCGATCAGGTCCTCGAGCTCGAGCTCGCCCTCGGCGGCAACGATCTCGGTGCGGCGGTCGTCGTTCTTGCCGTACATCTGCTTGATCTCGAGCAGCTCCTCGCGGATGAGCGCGGCGATGCGCGACTCGTCGCCGAGGATCGCGCGTAGCTCCTCGATCCGCTCGCGGAGGTCCTTGTGCTCGTCCTCGACGCGCTTGCGCTCCAGCGCCGTCAGCGCCCGCAGGCGCAGGTCGAGGATCGCCTGGGCCTGGATCTCGGAGAGTTCGAACTCGCGCATCAGGCCCTCGCGCGCAGCGTCGGTGTCGGCGGCGTTGCGAATCAGCTGGATGACCGCGTCGAGGTTGTCGAGCGCGATCAGATAGCCCTGCAGTACGTGCGCGCGGGCCTCGGCCTTGCGCAGCTCGTACTTCGACCGCCGCGTGATGACCTCGCGCTGGAAGTCGAGATAGTGGCTGAGCATGTCGCGCAGCGCGAGCGTGCGCGGGACGCCGTCGACGAGCGCGACTGCGTTGTAGCCGAACGTCGTCTGCAGCGCAGTGTGCTTGAAGAGCTTGTTGAGGACGACCTGGGGAATCGCCTCGCGCTTCAGCTCGATCTGGATCCGCATCCCGGTCTTGTCAGACAGGTCCTTGACGTCCGAGATCTCGCCGAGCACCTTCTCGTGCACGAGGTCGGCGATCTTCTTGATCACACCCGAGTCCCCACCCTTCTTGACCCCGAAGGGGAGCTCGTTGACGACGATCGCCGACTTGCCGCCGCGCAGCTCCTCGACGTGCGCGCGGGCGCGCATGACGATGCGGCCGCGGCCGGAGCGGTAGGCCTCGCGGATTCCCTCCCGCCCGAGGATGATGGCGCCGGTCGGGAAGTCCGGGCCCTTGATGTGCCGCGTCAGCCGGTCGACGTCGATGGCCGGGTCGTCGATCATCGCGACAAGGGCGTCGATTACCTCACCGAGGTTGTGGGCCGGGATGTTCGTCGCCATGCCGACCGCGATCCCGGCCGACCCGTTGACGAGCAGATTCGGGAACCGCGCCGGCAGCACCGTCGGCTCCTTGCGCGACTCGTCATAGTTCGGCGCGAAGTCGACCGTGTCCGCGTCGATGTCGCGGAGCATCTCCGTGGCGATGCGAGCGAGCCGGACTTCCGTGTATCTCATCGCGGCAGCGGGGTAGTCGTCGATGTTCCCGAAGTTGCCCTGGCCGTCGACGAGCGGGTAGCGCATCGAGAACGGCTGCGCGAGCCGCACAAGGGTGTCGTAGATCGCCGTGTCGCCGTGCGGGTGGTACGAGCCCATGACGTCGCCGACCACACGCGCGCTCTTCAGACGCGGTCGGTTCGGCTGCAGGCCGGCTTCGTGCATCGCGTAGAGCACGCGGCGGTGGACCGGCTTCAGGCCGTCGCGCACGTCCGGCAGCGCGCGAGCGACGATCACGCTCATCGCGTAGTCGAGGAAGCTCGAGCGCATCTCCTGCTCGAGCTCGCGGGCCTCGATCCGGCCCGCGCCCAGAGGCTCAACCGACGACATTCAGACCTCCCTCACCGATCAGACGTCCAGGAATCGGACGTCCTTCGCGTTCGACTCGATGAACTCCCGCCGCGGCTCGACCTGGTCGCCCATGAGCATCGAGAACAGCCGGTCGGCGGCGGCGGCGTCCTCGACCTCGACGCGGATCAGCATCCGATTCGCGGGATCCATCGTCGTCGTCCAGAGCTCCTCCGGGTTCATCTCGCCGAGGCCCTTGAAGCGGCTGATCGCGATCCCCTCTTTCGCGAGGTCGAGCGCCGCGGTGCGGAGCTCCTCGAAGCTCTCCGCCTTGCGCTCCTTCTTGCCCAGCGTGAGCCTGAACGGCGGCGGGCCGACGATCTCGGCCAGCTGCGCGTACGTGCGGCGCAGGCCGGCGTAGACGGGCGAGGCGAGCAGCTCGGCCGGCACCGTCACGTGGCTGGCGGCGCTCGTCTCGCGCTCGACGATCTTGACCCGCGTGCCCTCGGGCGTCTGTTCGACGACGGACAGCTCGTGACCGTTCTCGGCGATCGTCGGGAAAGACTCGGCCAGGTCGCCGATGCTCTCGGCGTCGGTCTCGACCAGCCGGTGCTGGATGACGAAGTTCGCCGGCGCCGAGCCGAAGTCGGCCCGCAGGCGCGAGGCCCACCCGTCGAACTCGTTCAGCGCCTTCGTGAAGCGGCCGTACTTCGCCTGGCTGAGCGTTTGCGGCTTCGCCCCACGCGCGGTGATCTCGATGTCCTTCACGCGCTCGCGCACGAGCAGCTCCTCGAACTGCGACTCCTTCTCGACGTACTGCTCCTTGTTCCCGACCTTGACCCGGTAGAGCGGCGGCACCGCGATGTAGACGTAGCCGCCCTCGACCAGCTCCTGCATCTGGCGATACAGGAAGGTGAGGATCAGCGTGCGGATGTGCGAGCCGTCGACGTCGGCGTCGGTCATGACGATCACGCGGTGGTAGCGAAGCTTCTCGAGGTCGAACTCGTCGCCGATTCCGGTGCCGATCGCAGTGATCATCGACTGGATCTCAAGGTTGGAGAGCACCTTGTTGATCCGGTTCTTCTCCGAGTTGATGACCTTCCCGCGCAGCGGCAGGATCGCCTGGAACGTGCGGTCTCGGGCGTCCGTCGCCGAGCCGCCGGCGGAGTTGCCCTCGACGAGGTAGAGCTCCGCGGACTCGGGGTCGTTGATCGAGCAGTCGGCGAGCTTGCCCGGCAGCGACATGCTGTCGAGCGCGCTCTTGCGCCGCGTCAGCTCGCGCGCCTTTCGAGCCGCCTGGCGCGCATTTCGCGCCGCAATCGCCTTCGAGACGATTTGCTTCGCGT
>JBKPFP010000078.1:0-2854 GCA_046744435.1 Actinomycetota bacterium
CCCTGCGCCTGCCGCATCCCGGTACGCGTGCAGGGCGCAGGACCTCCGCGCCGCCTCGACCAGCAACGGGCGGGCGCGCTCCCGCTCCCCCGCCGCAAGCCAGTGCTCGGCGACGAGCCCGGGCTCCGCCCCACGAGCGTCGAGCAGCTCCGCCAGGGAACGGTGGAGCCCACGGCGCTGCGGCCACGGCGTGTCGGCGTAGGAGGCCTCGCGCGCGAGATCGTGCCGGAACGACGCCAGGCCGGCCTCGGGCTCGACGAGCAGCCCCTGCTCGAGCACCTCGGCGACTCCGGCCTCGTGCCCGAGCGCGCCGAGCAGGTCGAGCTCGAACCACGTCCCGGCGGCGGCGGCCGCCGCCAGCGCGGCACGCCCGTCCGCCGACAGGCCATCCGTTCGGAGGCGAAGCGCGTCGCGACTGGTCTCGGGAACGGGAACGGCGGCGGAGGCCTCGAGCTCGAGGCCCCGCTTGCCCGCGACGACCAGCGAGCTCGCCTTGAGAGTGGTGGACAGCTCTTCCACGAAGAATGGGATCCCCTGAGTGCGGTCGATGAGCGCGGCCCGTAGCGCGGGACCGGGCTTCGCTCCCAGAACCTCGCTCGCCAGCAGCACGGTGGAATCGGGATCGAGCGGCTCGACCACCAGCTCTGCGAGACGGCCGCCCCGCCGGAGATCCGTCCGAAGCCGCCGGAGCGCGTGCCCGCGAGGGATCTCGTCGTTCCGGTAGGCACCCAGAACCAGCATCTCCCACTCCTCCGCCGCCGCCGCGAGCGACGTCAGCAACTCGAGCGTCGCCGCGTCCGCCCACTGGAGGTCGTCGAGGAACACGACCGTGGGCTCCGTCCGCCCGATGCTCTCGAACGCGACGCGGATCGCCTCGAAGAGCGCTTCCCGGTCAGGGGGCGCCGAAATCGGGCCCAGCTCCGGCAGGAGCGCCGCGAGCTGCGCCTTTAGCGGGCCGATGTCTTCGAGCCCGTCGGGCGAACGCCGCAGGAAGGAGCGCAGCGCGGCGGAGATCGGAGCGTATGGCGCAGATCTACGCGGCGAGGCGATTCCGCGCAACGCGGCCACGCCTGCAGCGCGAAACGCAGCCTCGGCGAGCGTCGTCTTGCCGACTCCGGCTTCGCCTGCGAGAAGGAGGAGCCCGCCGTTGCCCGCAGCGGCAGCCGCGATGACGCCGACGATCTCCTCGAGTTCCCGGTCACGCCCGACCAAGGAATCGCGCCTCCCCATCCCACGAGTCTAGGACGCGCCGGCGGGCCCGCAAAACCCGCCGGCGCGCAGTCTCTTCGATCAGTCGTTTCCGTGCAGTCGGTCTCGCGTGGTGACGTAGATGTCCGTCGATCCCTCGCCTCCCGGCCGGTTCGAACCGAACACCATCGTCCTGCCGTCTTTCGAGAGTGACGCGCGGGTCTCACTCGACGACGTGTTCACGTCGCTGCCGAGATTGACCGGCGTCGACCAGGCGGCCCGGCGGTTGGCGCGGCTCGACGAGTAGATGTCCGGGCCACCGAGGGTCCCGGCCCGGGTCGAGTCGAAGACGACTTCGAGCCCGTCCAGCCGGACGTTCGGACGAGCATCCTGGTCGGCCGTGTTCAGGCCGGGGACGAGCTCGGCCGGCCCGAAGCTGCCGCCGGACAGCTCCTCGGCTCGGTAGATGTCGGAGTCGGGTGGCGTGCCCAGCGGCTCCTCGGCATAGCCACCCGGGCGGGCGCTCGAGAAGTAGAGGACGCGACCGCCATGGCCCCTGAAGAGAGCCGGGCTTGCCTCTGCGGCCGGGCTGTTCACGTGGCAGCCGAGGTTCTCGGGCTCAGTCCACTCCCCGTGGCGAAGGCGCGTCACGTACATGTCCGCGTCTCCGCAGCCACCCGGTCTCGTGCTCACGAAGAAGAAGCGCGGGCCCCGGGTGGGGGTCGGACAGAAGTCGTCCTGCACGCTGTTGACCGGCGGGCCGACATTCACCGGAGCGCCCCATGGGTCGCCGCGGTGCTCCCGTCTCGCAACCCAGATGTCGATCCCACCGACTCCCTGCGGCCGATTCGACGCCATATACAGGCTGAGTCCGTCCGGAGCCTGGATCGGACAGCCGTCGAGAGACGTCGTGTTCAGCTCCTGGCTCGTCCCGGGGATCGACTCCAGGTTGATCGCCGATTCCCAGTCGCCAAACCGCGGTGGATGGGCGAAAGCCGCAGCCGTGGCGACCAGCGTCCCGAGCACGACCGCCGCGACGGCAGCCTTGCGTGTTCTGAAGAGCATGGTCCCTCCTTTTCGCTTGTTCTCGACGCTAGGAGGGATTAGCCGACAGAGCATCAGCGGGATTGCCGTATTTTTGGCTCCGGCTGCCGTACCAAGGCACCCAGCTACCCTTGTCGCGATGGCCCAGCTGAAGACCTCTGACGCCTACCGGCCGACCGGAGACCAGCCGCAGGCGATCGCCGAGCTCGCGGAGAGCATCGACGCCGGCGAGCGCTTCCAGACGCTGCTCGGGGCCACCGGGACCGGCAAGACGGCGACCATGGCCTGGATCATGGAGCAGGTGCAGAGGCCCGCGCTCGTGATCGCGCACAACAAGACACTCGCCGCGCAGCTCTGCAACGAGTTCCGCGAGTTCCTGCCGGAGAACGCCGTCGAGTACTTCGTCTCCTACTACGACTACTACCAGCCGGAGGCGTACGTCCCGCAGGCCGACCTCTACATCGAGAAAGACTCGTCCCAGAACGACGACATCGCGCGCCTGCGGCTTGCCGCCACCTCGGCGCTCTTCACGCGCCGCGACGTCGTCGTCGTCGCCTCGGTCTCGTGCATCTACGGCCTCGGCTCGCCGGAGGAGTGGCGCGAGCGCGTGCTCATCCTCGAG
>JBKPFP010000307.1:0-4672 GCA_046744435.1 Actinomycetota bacterium
GCGCTAGCCGGCGAGATCGCCGACGGGTGTCTGACACCGTCGATCACGACCCCCGCGTTCGTCGGCTACACGCGCGACAACGTGCAGGAGGACATCGACATCGGTTGCACGATCGTCGCCTCGATCGCCGAGGGCCGCGACGAGGGCCGCGACGGCGCACGCGAGATCGCGGGCATGTACCTGGCGAACAAGTTCCAGAACATCAGGGGCGCGGCGGATACGCTGCTCGAGCTGGCCGGAATCGAGATGGAGGAGCTCGCGCCCGTGGCCGAGGCGATGGAGCGCGGAGGGCGGCTCGCCGCTAAGGAGCAGGTGACCGACTCGCTCCTCGACCGCTGCAAGCCGATCGCCGGCACGCCGACCGACTGCGTGGAGGCGATCGAGGAGTACCGCGACGCCGGCTGCACCCACGTGATGCTCGAGCTCTGGGGTGACCGGCGGCACGAGCAGCTCGAGCTCTTCGGTGAGAAGGTGCTGCCGCACTTCCGATGAGCGAGACCTACGACCCCGCGGCTTTCGACGCGTTCGAGGAAGCGGGTTGGTCGCGCGTCGCGCCGCGCTACGAGGCCTTCATCGTCCGTCTGACCGGGGGAACGGTCCAGCGCCTGCTGGACGCTGCGGGGGTGGGGCCCGAAAAGCGCGTGCTCGACGTCGCAACGGGAACGGGGCTGGCCGCGGCCGCCGCGGCGGGTGGCGGAGCCGACGTCGTCGGCGTGGACGTCGCTGCGGAGATGATCGAGCAGGCTCGCTCCCTCCACCCGGAGGTCGAGTTCGTGCAGGGCGACGTCTACGCGTTGCCCTTCGCCGACGGCACGTTCGACGCCGTCCTTTGCAACTTCGGCCTTCTCCACTTCGGCCGGCCCGAGGATGCGGCCGCCGAGCTCGTGCGCGTTCTCGCGCCCGATGGGCGCCTGGCGCTGACGGTGTGGGACCTGCCCGAGCGGGCGCGGCCGCAAGGCGTGCTCCTGGAGGCAGTGCACGAGGTCGGGGCGGAAATGCCGAAGGACGTGCCGCCCGGGCCGCCGCTGTTCCGATTCGCTGACCCGGCCGAGATGACGAGTCTCCTGAGCGGGGCCGGGCTCGCGGAGATCGAGGTCGACTCGGTCGGCTTTGTCGTACCGGTTGCCGACTTCGACGAGTTCTGGGACGGCATGATCGAGAACGGGGTCCGGATTCGCGCCATCGTCCACGGCCAGCCGGAGGACGTGGCTCGTCGGATCCGCGACGGCGTTGAGAAACGTCTCGCGCCGTACAGGACGGACCGCGGTCTCGAGATTCCCGTGTCCGCCACTCTGGCTTCGGGGACGAAGCCGAAGTGATCGACCCGGACCTCTCGCACTGGGACGCCTGGCGGCCCGAGGACGTGGCTCGACTGCTCGACGGTGTGCACGTGCCGTGGTACGTCGCCGCTGGCTGGGCGCTGGACCTCTTCGTGGGCGAACAGCGACGTGAGCACGAGGATCTCGAGATCGCAGTGCCGAACAGCCGCGTCGACGAGCTCCTGCCCGCGCTCGCCGGGTTCGAGCTCTTCGTCATCACCGGGCCGAAGGAGGCGACGCCGTTTGCGGACGCACGCGACCAGCTCGAGGAGACGCATCAGACCTGGGTGCGCGAACCGGCGACCGGGCTCTGGCGGTTCGACGTCTTCCGCGAGCCTTCGGCAGGCGACACGTGGATCTGCCGCCGCGACGCGAGCATTCGGATGCCGTACGGGCAGCTGATCGAGTGGAGCGACGACGGCATCCCTTACGGCCGGCCCGAGGTGATCCTGCTCTATAAGGCGAAACACGCCGATCGCGAACGCGACCAGCGTGATCTGGACGAGATCCTGCCGCTGCTGGAGCACGAGAGAAGAGCCTGGCTTGCCGAAGCGTTGGAGGTTGTCCATCCCGGCCACGCTTGGTTGGCGCTCATTCGCTGACGCATCATTGAGGTCGTGCGGACCGGACTCCCCTCCGGAACGGTGACGTTTCTCTTCACAGACGTCGAAAGCTCGACGAAGCTGCTGCACGAGCTCGGAGAGGAGGCCTATGCGCAGGCGCTCACCGAGCACCGCCGTGTCCTGCGCGAGGCCTTTGAGGCACGGGGCGGTGTCGAGGTCGACACGCAGGGCGACGCCTTCTTCGTCGCCTTCCCTACGGCCCCCGGTGCGCTGCAGGCGGCAGCCGAGGCGAGGCAGCAACTGGCTGCCGGCCCGATTCGCGTCCGCATGGGCATCCACACCGGCACGCCGCACTTGGCCGCGGAGGGCTACGTGGGCGTGGACGTGCACCGGGCCGCGCGCATCGCGGCCGCCGGGCACGGCGGGCAGGTGCTCGTCTCGGCAACGACCGCAGTGCTGCTCGACGCCGACGACCTCAGCGACCTCGGCGAGCACCGGCTGAAGGACCTCTCGGCGCCCGAGCGCATCTACCAGCTCGGAGACGAGAGTTTCCCGCCACTCAAGAGCCTGCACCAGACGAACCTGCCGGTCCCGGCGACGCCGTTCCTCGGACGCGAGCGCGAGCTCGCGGACGTCGTCGCGCTCCTCTCGCAGCACGACGTGCGCCTGCTGACGCTCACCGGAGCAGGCGGATCGGGCAAGACGCGCCTCGCCTTGCAGGCGGCTGCAGCGCTCGCGGACCGCTACCCGCACGGGATCTGGTGGGTTCCGCTGGCTCCCCTACGGGAGCCGAAGCTCGTCCTCGCGAGCGCGGGAGTCGCCGTTGGCGCCAGGAACGGCCTCGGCGATCACGTCGGCGACCGCTCGATGTTGATGCTCTTCGACAACTTCGAGCACCTCCTCGCCGCTGCGGGCGACCTCGGCGAGCTGCTCTCCGCCTGCCCCAACCTCGACCTGCTCGTCACCAGCCGGGAGCCCCTGCACCTGACCGGCGAGCAGGAGTACGCCGTCCAACCACTCGCTCACGACGAAGGCGTCGAATTCTTCCTCGCCCGTGCGCGGACCGTCGACCCCGCCTTCGAGCCCGGCGGAGCCGTCGCCGAGATCTGCAGCCGGCTCGACGATCTGCCGCTGGCGCTCGAGCTGGCTGCGGCCAGGGTCAAGGCACTCTCAGCTGCGCAGCTTCTCGAGCGACTCGAGCAGCGCCTGCCGCTCCTCACCGGCGGTGCCAGAGACGCGCCCGACCGTCAGCGCACGCTCCGCGCGACGATCGAGTGGAGCTACGAGCTTCTCGCCGCCGAAGAGCAGCGTCTCTTCGCCCGTCTGGCGATCTTCCGTGGCGGCTGCACGCTCGCGGCCGCCGAGGAGGTCGCGCAGGCCGACCTCGACATCCTCCAGTCGCTCGTTGACAAGAGCCTCCTGCGCTATGGCGAGGAGCGCTATTGGATACTGGAGACGATTCGCGAATACGCGGTCGAGCGCCTCGAAGCTTCGGGTGAGGCCGACGAGCTGCAGCGTCGGCACACAAGGCAGGTCCACGCGATGGCGGAGTCCGCTCAGCCTCATCTCCGGCGCGGGTCCGGGCAGAAGGCCTGGCTTCGCCGGGTCGAGGCAGAGCGGAACAACGTGCGCGCCGCGCTGAGCTGGTCGCTCGACGCGGACAATGGAGAGGACGCGCTCGAGATCGCGACGGCGCTAGGAAGGTTCTGGTGGGTCCGGGGACCACACGAGGGCCTCAGCTGGCTGGAGCGAGCACTTCAGCGAGCGACGGGCCCGCCGAGGCTTCGCGCAGCGGCGTTGGAGGCGGCGGGTTCATGTGCCTGGTTCACGGGGGACCACGAGCGAGCGGAGGAGCTCTTCGAGGAAGGCCTGCGCATCTTCCGAGAGATCGGTGACCGCGGAGGCGCGGCGATGATGCTGACGCGACTGGGGCCTCCCATCCATGTTGCCGGCCGCCCTGAGGTGGCCGAGGCCCTGCTCCTGGAGAGTTTGGCGGTCCATCGCGAGCTTGGGAACGCGGAGGAGGCGGCGCTCGCCCTGCAGCTCCTCGGCACGCTTGCGTCCGAGCGGGATCGAACGAAGGCGAAGCCGCTCTTGGAAGAGTCGGCCGGGCTGGCGCGCGAGCTGGGCGATCAAGGCATGCTCGTCTACATCCTCCTGAATCTGGCCGAGCTGGCCCTCCAGGAAGGAGACCCGGCGGGAGCCGAGACCCTCGGCCGCGAAGGCCTCGCCGTCGCGCGCGAGCTGGGAGACCAGATGATGACGGCCGCAGGTTTGATGACATTGTCGATCGCACTCGCGCGGCGCGGGGAGCTCGTTTACGCGGGGAAGCTGTGGGGAGCGGCGGAGCGTCTCGAAGGCGAGCTCGGTCCGACGATGCTGAATCGGGAACGCGCGCGTGAGGAAGAGCTGCTCGGCGAGCCCGGGCCGTTGTTCGAGCGGGGCCGACAGGAAGGACGTGCGCTGGCGCTCGACGAAGCCCTGTCGCTCGCTCTCGGGGCCGGCGACTGAGAGGATCCTCGTTTGAGCGAGATCCGGATCGACGAGCGGCGCCTGGTCGACCTCGCGCTGCGGCTCGTCTCGACGCCGAGCTTCACCGGCTCCGAGCAGGCGGCCGCTGAGCTTATGCGCGACGTCCTCGACGACGTGGGGCTCCAGGTGCAGTGGCAGCAGGTCGAGGACGGGCGGGCGAACGTGCTCGGCACGTGGGCCGGCTCGGGCGGCGGGCCGTCGCTGATGTTCAACGGGCACCTCGACACGTCGTACTCGGGCCGCGAGCCGTGGCTGCGC
>JBKPFP010000119.1:0-2248 GCA_046744435.1 Actinomycetota bacterium
CGTCCGTGAGTTCGAGCCTGAACGTGAACCCTGCCATTCGGTCCTCCCACTGAGATGGCTGGGATCGAACGGCGGCCCGCTGAGCTTATCGCGACGCCGGCGGGTGGGGTTCGAACCCACGGGCCCTGAGCTTCCCCGGCACTACCAGCCCGGCGTAGGCTGGCGATGCAGGCAGGTGGAATCGATCGGGGATCAGCTCGACGCCGTCGTCGCGACGGGTGTTCCGGGCGCCGTCGCGGTAGCCGTCGGCCTGGACGGGCGGGTCGAGGCAGCGGCTGGGCTCGCAGACCTACGGACGGGCGAGGTCCTCACGGTCGATGACCGCTTCCGCATCGGGAGCGTGACGAAGATCTTCGTTGCCGCGCTCGTCCTTCAGCTCGTCGCGGAGGGCGTGCTCGACCTCGACGGCGACGCCGCGCCCTTCGCTGAGGGCATCACCATCCGCCAGCTCTTGAACCACACGAGCGGCCTCGAGGACTGGGTCGGCGACATCGTGGAGTTCTTCGAGCCCTACCGCCGGGACCCCGGCCACCGCTTCGGGCTCACGCCGCACGAGCAGCTTCAGCTGGTGCTGGAGAAGCCGCGTGAGTTCGCGCCCGGCGAGCGGTGGGCGTATCACGGCAGCAACTACCTCGTGCTGAGGCTCGTCGTCGAGGAGACGACCGGGATGACCCTGCGCGACGCGCTGAGGGAACGCGTGCTCGAGCCGCTGAGTCTGGAACGGACCGATCTTGTCGAAGGCCCTCTCCATGGCGACTGCGCGCGGGGATATCTCTCGGCGGACAACCCGCTACTGCCTGGAGAGTCAGAACCAGTGGACGTCACGGAAATCGACGTCCCCTTCCACGGGGCCGGAGGGGGCGTTGTCTCGACCCCCGCAGAGATCGCCAGGATGCTTCGCGCCCAGCTTCGCGGCGAGTTCCTCCCCGACCGCCTTCGAACCGAGATGCTTCACGCCGTCGAGTCTGACTGGCAGGAGACGGACCGCTATGGGCTCGGTATCGGCGAGATCACGGCACTGATGGGCAGGCAACGATCCACGTGCGGGCCGGCCTGGGGACACATCGGCTTCTCGGTCGGGTACACGGCGATCGCTCTGTCGAGCGAGGACGGCGAGCGCCAAGTCGTGATGTGCGCAAACGGCAGTCTCAGTACCGCCTCAGCCTCCGACGCCTTTTGGGACGCCGCCGGCCGGCTAGCGTGGCGCCTGTACTGCATGTGACGTCCGCGCGCCGCGCCCGCGACTGATGTGTCCGTAGTGCTTTCCGCTTCCCGGTGGTTTGACTTCGCTTCGTGTGACATTCCCGCGCCTAGCCGAGACGAGGGTTTGCTCCTCAACAGCTGGGTAGAGCAGGGTGATCTGATGCGCGGCGACTTCTCTGCTCTGGAACCCGTTCTTTTTGACAGGGGCAGCCGGACACCTCCAGCGCGCCGGGCGCCGTCGGGAAGGCGACGAAGAACGCGTCCCCTTGCGTGTCGACCTCGACGCCGCCGTGCGCGCCGAACGCCCCGCGCAGGATGCGGCGGTGCTCCGCCAGCGCGTCGGCGTACTCGTCGGCGCCGAGCTCGTGCAAGAGCGTCGTCGAGCCCTCGACGTCGGTGAAGAGGAAGGTGACGGTTCCGGACGGAAGGTCACGCCGCACAGGGGTCATCATGCGCAATCTAGCTTGAACTTCGATGGAGGCTGGCCTAGCGTCTAGGCCACAGCACCGCTGAAAGGGGCCCCGTGAATCGTGGCTGGAAGCCACGCCCAACGACGTTCGTCGGCCTGATCGCGCTCGTCGCCTGCGCCGCCGTCCCCGGCGGTGTCTCCGCGCCGGCGACCGGGACGGCGCAGGCGAAGGGATACGAGGTCTGGGTGATCGACCAGTCGGACTCGACCGCGGACGGCGGAGGGACTCTCTATATCTATCCGCGCTCTGCTCTGCGGAGCGGCGCTCAGACGAGGCCGCAGACGATCGACCTCGGCGGCGAAGCGCGAGCGCTCTGCCTCGCTCGCACGGGGAGCGCCCCTCGACGGCCGCACATGCTCATGTTCAACCATGGGCAGACGCACGCGATCGTCGCGTTTGTCGCCACGGGACACGTGCTGTTCCTGAGCGCGCGCACCCGGAAGCCCGTCGGCTGCATCGACGTGGGCGCTCAGGCCCACGACGCGTCGCCATCACCCGATGGGCGCTACGTCCTCGTCGCCAACCTGAACGGCAAGCTGCTCCAGCGGATCTTGACGAACTATGCCTTGAACCAG
>JBKPFP010000310.1:0-1546 GCA_046744435.1 Actinomycetota bacterium
CAGAGGAGGAAGGCGCCGAGCAAGGCGACGAGCGCGACCAGCGAGCCGAGGTAGGCCATGACCCGCATGCTCCAGTACGTCGTCCGCACGGGCGGGATGTAGTTCCCGGATCCGTACTGCTCCTCGGATTGGGACTGCAGCGAGTTCATGCCGTCGACCTTGCCGTCGAACGAGCCGGTGGCGAGGAACGAGAGCAGGCGGGGAACCTGGATGGAGAAGCTCGGCGTCTGGTCGTCCTGGGAGAAGCCACCGATCTGGAAGAGCGAGAACGAGCACGGCTGACAGGTGTTCCACTGCGCCTCGGTCGAAGCGATCTTCATCGGCTGGTATCTGGTCGTGTAGATGCCGAAGTGGCTGCCGACCCAGAGGTTGACCGTCGCGACCGGCACCAGGAAGATCAGCGCGACCTTGGCGGCCCTGCGGAAGAGCTCGACGTTGCGTCCACGGACGAGGTGCCAGCACGCGACGCCGAACACGACCGCCGCGCCGGTCGTCAGCCCCGCGAGAATCGTGTGGCCGAACGCCCACAGCGCGAAGTCGTTCGAGAGCAGGTCCCACACGCTCGTGAGCTCGGCCTTGCTGTTGCCGTCGACGAGCTTGTAGCCGACCGGGCGCTGCATCCACGAGTTGGCGACGAGGATGAAGTACGCGGAGAGCCAGGTGCCGATGACAGCGATCCACAGCGTCGCCAGGTGGAGACGCGGCGAGAGCCGGTTCCAGCCGAAGATCCAGAGCCCGAGGAAGGTCGACTCGAGGAAGAACGCGGCGAGGCCCTCGATCGCGAGCGGCGCGCCGAAGACGTCGCCGACGAACTCCGAGTAGACGGACCAGTTCATCCCGAACTGGAACTCCTGGACGAGGCCCGTGGCCACGCCGATCGCGAAGTTGATCAGGAAGAGCGTTCCGAAGAATCGCGTCAGCCGCAGCCAGGCCTCGTTTCCCGTCCGGTACCACAGCGTCTGCATCACCGCGACGATCGGTCCCAGCCCGAGCGTGAGCGGGACGAACAGGAAGTGGTAGATCGAGGTGGTCGCGAACTGCGCTCGGGCAAGGTCGACGGTCGTGTCGGCGAGCGGGATCACCCAGACGTCGTTCCGTGGGCCGTCGAGGCACTAGGAGGTGGGCAGTCCCGTGCGGTCTTTGCCCACCTCCGTCCGTGCCGGGTCATCAGGTCCTTACGTTGGCCGCGTCTTTCTCGGCTGCCGCCAGCCCGATCGCAACGAGGTCGGCCGGATGGATCCACTCGGCGGCGAGGGCGACGCCGCCCTCGGCCTGGATCTTGTCCCGCAGCGGGATCGCCCAGCGGTGCTCGATCAAGGCGACCGCCGCGGTCGTGCCTTCGGGGATCGCGTCGCCCAGGTACCAGACCTCGGCCTCGTCGAAGACATGGCCGTCCGCGGCCTCCGCGGCGCCGGCGACCGCGGCTTCGTAGGCCACCTCTTCGCCGCCGGCTCCGAACCCGACGAGGGCACCGATGAGCGCGCCGAACTCCTCCGCCTCCTCAGTCGTGAGGTCGCTGATCTGCCGAGACTCGATCTCACCGTTC
>JBKPFP010000229.1:0-3313 GCA_046744435.1 Actinomycetota bacterium
GTTAAGGAGATTGCGGCGATCTTGAGCGTCTCTGGCAGTCCTACGCGGAGGATGTACTCGGCGACGGGACGGAACCAGTCGGGAAGAAGCTCGGGCACTAAAGCGCCTCCGGCAGCGCGAGCCGCGCCTCGAGCACGCGGATGAGCGCGGACAGCGACCAGACGATGCCGAGGTAGACCACCGCGAGCACCGTGAACATCTCGAACGTCTTGAACGTGATCGCCTGAATGTTGATAGCGACGTTCGTCAGCTCGGCGTAGCCGATCGCGGTCAGCAGCGACGTGTTCTTCAGGACCGAGATGTAGGTGTTGATCGAGGACGGCAGCGCGATGCGCCCGCCGACTGGCAGCGTCACGTTCAGGAACGTCTTCAGCGGCGTGAAGCCCAGGGCATAGGCGGCCTCGCGCAGGCGCGTCGGGACGGCCTCGAACCCGGCGCGGAAGTTTTCCGTGTTGAACGCCCCGCCCCAGATGGTGATCGAGAGCCATGCGACGGTGAACGTGTCCACGATGTAACCGAGCTGAGGCAGCCCGTAGTACAGGAAGAGGATCTGCACGAGGATCGGCGTGTTGCGGATCAGCTCCACGTAGGCCGCGACGATCTGGTTCAACACGGGGATCCTGTGCGCGCGGATCGCCCCGCCGACGAGGCCGATGGCAAAGGAGCCGGCGACGCCGACCGCCGCCGCCTTCATCGTGGCCTTGAAGGCGTCCCAGAGCTCGTCGCGGTAGTCCCAGATGAAGGACAGCTCGAACGCCGCCAGGACTTCCATGTGGCTATGAAACACGAGCGGCCGCCTCAGCGACGGCCGCTCGCGTGCATTTTCAGGGGAGCCCTAGCTCGGGCACCTCTGGTCTGGTGGGTTCGTCCGTGGATAGACCAACGTGTTCGTCGGGCTCGGGACGTTCCGCCGGAAGGTCGGATAGAAACGTCGCGGTACGGTTCGCCGCATGATCGGCCAGAACATGTTCCGGACCCTCATGCCGCGGATCGCGGCGTCGACCCAGCGCTTCATCGCCGTCTCACCCTTACGAATGCCGACGCCCCACGGCACGGCGAGGAACCGGTGGTTCGTCATCCGCAGGTCGGGATCGTTCGCAGCGACGCCGACCAGGAACGCGTCGTCGTACATGAACGCGTCGACCTGCCGGTTCTTGAGCGCCAGCACGCCGGCGCTCGGGCTCGAGATGACCTGGAAGGTGGTGTTGGTGAAGCACCTCTTGATCCAGCGGTCGTAGATCGAGCCCGACGTCGAGGCGACCCTCTTGCCCGGCAGCCAGCTGGCCAGGGTGCCGACGGTCGTGTCGTTCCGGATGAGCAGCCTCCCCGTCGCGCCGTAGTACGGCACGGAGAAGTCGATCTGCTGCTCGCGCTCGGCCAGCCAGGTGACCGTGGCGATGATGATGTCGACGCGGCCCGAGGTCAGCGTGCCGATCCGGCTGGCGGTCGTGACGCACGTGTAGTCGACTCGGTTCGCCGAGCCGAACGCCCAGATCGCAAACCGCTTGGCGACCTCGACGTCGTAGCCGCGGTTCCGGCCGCTCGTGTCCTGCCAACCGAACGGCGGCGTGTCGCACTTGACGCCGATCTGCCACTTGCCGCGGCTCTTCACGGCCGCAGGCAGCGCCGGGAGCTTCGGCTTGGGCGGCAACCGCGTGACTTCGGGGGCTGCGGATCCGGACGGAACCGCGGAGCCCTGAACAGCGGCCGCCACGATGATCGCCCCGGCCAGGACGATGACACCTATGAGTCTCTTCATTCAGCCTCTCCTTCCTCGGTAATCGACAATTCTTCCAGCGAATGCGCCAATTGGAGAGACCGCCGCAGAAATCGCTTCGTCCGCTCCTGCCGCGGCCGGTCGAGCACCTCGGCCGGAATCCCCTCCTCGACGATGCGGCCCTCGTCCATGAAGATTAGACGGTCGCCCACGTCGCGTGCGAAATGCATCTCGTGCGTGACGACGATCATCGTCATGCCGGTTCTCGCGAGGTCGCGCATGACGACGAGCACCTCGCCGACGAGCTCCGGGTCGAGCGCCGAGGTGACCTCGTCGAAGAGCATCACGTGGGGCGACATGACAAGAGCACGGGCAATGGCGACGCGCTGCTGTTGCCCGCCCGAGAGCTGGTGCGGGTACTGGCGCGCCTTCTCGGGCAGCCCGACCGTGGAGAGCAGCTCGAGCGCCCGCGTCTCCGCCTCCTTCCGCGGCATCTTCTTGACGCGGCGGGCGGCGAGCGTGAGGTTGTCGATCACCTTCAAGTGCGGGAAGAGATTGAACTGCTGGAAGACGATCCCGATCCGCTGGCGGATGCGGTCGACCTTCACGCCCTTCCGTGTGATCTCCTCGCCCTCGAGGAAGATCCGCCCCGCGTCGATCGGCTCGAGCAGGTTGATGCAGCGCAACAGCGTGCTCTTGCCGCTTCCGCTCGGCCCGATCACGACGAGTGTCTCCCCGGAGTCGACAGACAGGTCGATCCCGTCCAAGACGACGGTGTCCCCGAAGCTCTTCTTGAGGCCCTCGGCCCGCACGACGGCACCGTTCTGCACCGCCGCGTCGGCGACTGCCGTGCTCGCTGTCTGCCCTCGGTCCTCGGCCACAGGAGAGTAATTAAAGCGTTTTGGTGAATGCTTGATCGCGCGCGAGCACGCGCTGGAGGCGGTGTTGACGACTGCGGCCACGACTGCGACCGGCCATCTGCGCCTCGTCGGTTAGCGCGCCGACTTCCGCACTGCTCGCGAAAATCTCGGCATGAGACGGTGGGCCCTGCTCGCACTCGTCACCGTTCTCGTCTCCGGCTGCGGCGGCGAGGAAGACCCGGCCGCGACCGGTGCCGGGGGCGCAGCGGTGCGGAAGTACGAGAACCTCTACAGCGGCAACTTCGAGCGGGCCTGGGACGACCTGCACCCCGCCCACCAGCGCGTCGTCTCCCGGACGCTGTTCGCCCGGTGCGCGCGCGAGGCGATCGCGGTCGGCGACCTGGAATCGATCGAGGTGCTGGACGTCTTCGACGACGACATCCGCGTCGCCGGCCTGCGCGAGCGCACGGCGAAGGCGGTCCGCGTGCGCGTGTCCTCGTTCCAGGGCGAGTCCTTCACGGACGAGGACCACGAGGTCGAGGTCGGCGGCCGCTGGCGTTGGATCCTCAACTCGGCCGCCGTCGCGGCCTACCGCCAAGGCCGTTGCCTTCGCTGATACGGTGGCCGCCGTGGGGGGTCAGAGCACAGAGACGTTCGAGGTCGCGTGCCCGCACTGCGGGAAGTCCTTCGAGGCCGAGCTGATCGAGGGCCCGAGCGAACGGCTCCGCGGCTTCAA
>JBKPFP010000413.1:0-5377 GCA_046744435.1 Actinomycetota bacterium
TCCGTTGATAACCCCAGTGCGGGTTCTCGCGCGCCAAACGAACGATCAACTCCCGCCGCGGCCGCGCCGGCGGCGGCCGCCCCGGCTTCCGGCGCGGATACGTCCAGCGCCGCGCCACCAGCCCTCTGTGCCAGCGCAGCAACGTCTCCGGCCTCACCGAGAACGCTGCCCACGCCCGGCGTGGAAGCGCTCGACTCAGCATGGCCAACAACGCGCGATCGGCCGACTCGATCCGCGGACGGCCTGACTGCCGCCGCAAGACCGCGAGCTCGTGACGCAAGACCAAGATCTCCAGCTCCTTCGATCGATCCGAGCGCGCAAGAAGCACCACTAGCGCGAACAGATTCCGAACCGCGAGACAGACAAACGACCAGACCACCCACAATCTCCGAGTCGACAACGGAGGCCCGAGGCTAGTCAGGCCGATCGCCGCAGGCGCCGCTTCCTGGTCACGACCGAATTTGCGCACCCTACGAGCTGCGCTGACCGGCGCCGACGACGGCAGCGAGCGCGCCGGCTCGCGCGGTTCAGGAGTTGCTGTTCGCTCCGCTGTAAACGGCCCCGTTGCCGTTTGACATTCGAGTTCGAATGGTGTAAGAAGACAAAAGTCTTCGGAGAAGGGTTGTCGATGAGCAGGTTTGCTCGTATGGCACTCACCTCTGCGGCGATTCTGGTTATCACGCTCCTTGCTGTGACCACGCAGACGGGCGCTTCTCCGATTGGCGGTCTCGGCGAGACCCGCTACGGCGTCAGCAAGCGCAAAGGCTTCGACGCGTGCTCGGCCCCGAGCGTGAGCCGGATGCAGACGTGGTGGATCAATACGCCGTACTGGGACGTTGGCATCTACATCGGCGGCTCGAATCGTGCCTGCAGCCAGCCCAACCTGACCCCCAGCTGGGCGCGGACGGTCCACAGCCAGGGCTGGAGCTACTACCTCACCTGGGTGGGGCCCCAGGCGCCGTGCACCGGATACGGAAGCAGGTTCAGCTACGACACGAGCACCGCGCGGCAGCAGGGGCGGAACCAGGCCGACGCAGCCGTCTGGGCCGCCTACGACCTGGGCTTCACCGGGAGGAACGTCTACTACTTCGATATGGAGGCCTATAACACCGGCGATTCGAGTTGTCGCAACGCCGTCAAGGCGTTCGTGGACGGATGGTCGGGCAGGATCAAGAACTACTGGGGAGAGAAGGCCGGCGTCTACGGGTCGTCCTGCGGGTCGGCAGTGGCCGACTGGGCCACCATCAACAACGTTCCGAACGACGTCTGGGTCGCCGACTGGAACGGCGATCCCGACGTCTGGGGCCTCGCCTGTCTGTCGAACGGACTCTGGTCGAACGATCAGCGGCTCCACCAGTACCGCGGCGGTCACAACGAAACCTGGGGCGGGGTGACGATGAACATCGACAACGATTGCGCGGACGGCCTGGTCACCCCGCACGGTCATTTCACGTCCGGAGATCCCGCATGCACCACCGAGTAACGCCGAGAGTTTCGCTCGGTGTGGCCCAGGCCCTCGTCGTGCTGGCGGGGGTTCTGACCGCCGCTGGGTGCGGCGCGGGCGACGAGTCGGCGGCGCCGGGACCGTCCGCCCAGCCGAGCGTGCGTTCGATGCAGCTCGTCACGACGACCCACGGTTGGGTGCTCACAAGCGAACGCCTGCTCTGGTCGGCGGGGACACAGGCCTCCTCGCGGGACATCACACCCGCGCGCGAAGAGGCCGCGAAGCTCAAGGCCGTCTTCTTCCTCGACTCGCTGCGCGGCTGGGCCGTGGCTCAGGCCGGCCGCTCGACCGAGGCGACTGACTTCACCGTGTTCCGCACGGTCGACGGAGGGGAAAGCTGGCGTTCAGGAGCCTTCGCCGCGTCCGCCGCCGCTTCCGACTCGGTGTCGCTCGACTTCCTCGACGGCCAGCACGGGTGGGCGCTCGTCCGCCTCGAGACGAGCACGAACTTCAGCCGTGGCGAGCTCTACGGGACGAAGGACGGCGGTGCAACCTGGAGGCAGTTGTCTGCTCCGGTCGGCGGGCAGATTCGGTTTGCGAGCCCGTCCGTCGGATTCCTGGCCGGCGGAGCGGCGGGCGACGAGCTCTACGTCACGCGTGATGGGGGCGTCTCGTGGGAGCGGCAGTCCGTCGTCGCACCCGCGCCGTTTCGCTCCGCCCAGCCCGTGTACGGCGTGCCAACGTTCGCCGAGGACGAGAGTGCCGTACTGCCCGTAACCTTCGCGGGAATTCCCTCAGGGGTCTCGTTCTACGTGAGTCGCGACGCCGGCGTCGCATGGCAGCTCGGTGGAGCGATCGTTCTGCGCGAGCCTGTCGAGCAAGGAGTCCCGGTGCCCACGGACGTTGCAAGCCCGGGCGACTGGGTCGTCACCAGTCCGGACGGCGCCCGGGTCTATCCGACGCGAGATGCCGGCAAGACCTGGAATGAGATCGCTCCGAACGGCCTGCCGGCCGGCGTCACCGCGATCGATTTCGCCTCTGGCTCGATCGGCTGGGGTCTGATCGAGTCGGCGCACTGTGCAGAGTTCAAGACCGACTGCACGGTCGTCGGCGAGCTCCGGAAGACGATCGACGGTGGCCAGACCTGGGAACAACTGCATCCCTGAAGCCCCAGGAACCAGGTCGAGCCGTTCGCCAGCAGGAATAGCTCAGCGGCTGCGGGGTCTGAAGGGAGGGAGACACCAGTGAGCGCGGCTTCTCCGCTCAGGCGGCCGCAACGGCGACGGCCCCTCTCCGTCGCCGAGCCCGGCGCGGACAGAGCCGTTGAGACGAAGGTTTCGGCAGTCGAGAGCGAGGTTGCCGTGCTCGTCCGCAGCCCGATCTTCCGCCATGGGCTCGCAGCGACGCTCAGGGAACACGGGTACCGCGTCGAGTTCCCAGAAGAGCTCAGCACGTGGCGACCGAAGACGAGGCCGGCGGTCGCGCTGATCAGCCTCCGCTGCCAGGAGGACTGGCTGGCCCTTTCGTCCATGGAGGGCACGGTCCCCGTGATCGGAATCGTTCCGTACGTGAGCCCTGAGGCCTATGGTCGGGCGCTCGAGGCCGGCGCTTCCACCATCATCGGCGAAGACGTCTCGCTCGCCGAGCTGGTCGACGTCGTCCATGCCGCGCTCAGCAACCGGACGCTCGTTTCGATCGACATCCTGCAGGCGTTCGCCACATCGAGCGCCGGCACCGCCCCTGCCCTTCTCGCCCCACACGAGACGGAGTGGCTGCGGGCGCTAGCGCGCGGGACGACCGTCGCATCCGTCGCGCACGAGGCCTGCTACTCCGAGCGCGAGATGTACCGCGTGCTCGGACGCCTATACCGGCGCATCGGCGCCGCCAACCGGGCCGAGGCGATCGCCCTCGCGGCCCGCCGGGGATTGCTCGATTAGCTCGGCCGGCTGCCCGTTCGGGTGGCCCGTACCGCTACGGCTCGCGCCGCCGGTCAGGTAGTAGTTCCTCAACGCGGATAGCCGAGGTGGAGATCGACCGCGTAACCGATTCGCCAGGACCAGTCCGGATAGTTGACCAGCCAGTTCTTCCCTTGAGTCCAGTCGTGGAACTCGGCTTCTACGTACGCCGCCGGCATCGTGGTTGCGTACAGCTCGTACAGCCCCGGCCTGGTGTCGACGTACTCGAGCGCGGCTCCTGGGCTGACTTGCCCAAGCAGGTTCTTGAGCTTCCGGGCGAGATCCTCTCCCCTCGTGCTCCCGGGGTAGTAATAGCTCGCCAGGCCGGCGCCGCTCGTGCTCGTCGGCGGGCATCCGGGCGAGTGGGAGGGGGAGCATCCGCTCGCGACAGCGCGGAGGCTCGGAAACCGCCAGGTCTTCCTGGCCGGCTGGCGCCCGCACGAGCAGCTGCCGCAGGCGCTGAACGCGGCCGACGCACTCGTGCTGCCCTCCGTCGCCGAGGCGTTCGGGCTCGCGCTCGTCGAGGCGATGGCCTGCGGCCTGCCGGTGATCGCCTCCCGCGCGCACGGCCCGGCGGCGCTCGTCGCCCACGGAAGCACGGGCTGGCTCATCCCGCCCGACGACGAGGACGCGCTCGTCGACGCCCTCCTCGCGGCCGCCAACGGCCAGCGGGAACGGCGGGCGCGCGGCCGACGCGCGCAGACAGCCAGCCGCCGCTACGACTGGGCGGAGATCGCCGCTCGCCTCGCGACCCTCTACGAGGAGCTGCTCGCCTCCTCGCCCAGGCAGCAGGTTGCGCGCGGCCGGCGCGCTTGACATGCGCGAGTGCCCAGGCTGCGTGCGCTTCGAGAAGCTGCAGAAGCGGCAGCGCTCGCTGTTGAAAGGGTCTCTCGGTCATGCCCGTCCCCGCCTCGCTGTTCCTCTTCCGGGGTGAGTCGGCTGCGGCGGCCGCCGGCTTCGGCGCGGGCACCGCGGCGGTTGGCGGATCGGCCGCGGCCGGGGCGGGCGCCACGGGGATTGTGACTGGGCTCGTTGCGGAAAGCCGCCGCTGTCACCGCGGCGGCGGCCGTCGCCGGCGGCCTGGGCTACGGCGTCGCTGCCGGTCCGGACCCGGCGACGAAGGCCGAGCGGAAGGCGACGCACGCGTCGGCTGTCGCCCAGACCCAGGCGCCCTCGAAGACGAAGAGGTCGATGTCGTGGATCGGATCGACGTCCAGGGTGATCGCGACGAGGATGCCCGCCGCTCCGACGAGCGGCAGCACCCGCGCGGCCGAGTGTGTCGCGGAGCGCGGGCGACGTGTGGCCGGCGAAGCACCATGAGTTTCATCCTCGGCTTGTATCCCGGCGCCTCCCGCACGCAAAAATTGGCAATGTCAGAGAACCGCGACGAAGGAGTCCTAGTGGGCGAGCAGGACTATCGACAGGAGAACCGTGACCGAATCGAGGAGCTGAGGCAGGAATTCCAGCAGCGCCAAGAAGCCGTCGAAGCTGTCATGGAGCAGATGCGCCAGGACGTCGAGAAGCGGGCTGAGGAGCATCCTTACGCTCGGGTCAGCGAAACGGCGAGTCTTGGACTGCTGATCGCCGAAACGATTAGACAGTCTGGACGCGAGATCGCACTAGCGATCCGCGAGACGGCACAGATGCGAGAGGGCTAGCGGTGCGGGAGGGCGTGCCCGAGGAAGGCGACCTGCGTTCACCCGACGCTCGGCGGAACGACCTTCGTCGGGGTGTTTCGCCGGGACGACGCTGTACCCTCGAGTCTAGGAATGAAGCGCCACCCCGCCCTGATCCCGCTCTCGCGCGACCATCACGATGGACTGGTGCACGCAGTGCAGCTGCGCCGTGCTGCCGCGGGACGGTGATGCTTCGGCTCGGCTCAACTCACCCCTAACAGCGATATCGAGCGCCGCGACCGCCTCGGCGGTCTCGTACACGAGTACTACAGAGCCGCAGCCTGAGTGAAACTGGGTTTTCA
>JBKPFP010000085.1:0-4841 GCA_046744435.1 Actinomycetota bacterium
GCCGGGTAGACGTACGCCCGGCGGCTGCGCTGGACGGTGAAGCGCAGCGCATGGTCGATCACTCCGCGCCGCACCTCGTCGTAGCGCGCGAGGCCGGGCAGGATCGGCAGTCCCGCGGCATCCGCAGACGTCCAGCCTGCCGGCCTGAGCCTGTTCGACCGCAGGTTCCAGATTGCGCCCGACCCGGCTCGCCAGCCGCGCCCGTTCGGGTAGAGCGCGTAGAGCTCGTACAGCTTGCAGGCGTCCCGGTCGAGGATCAGCGCGTGGCGGTCGCCGCTCGACGCGCGGCCGCCTTCGATCTTGACGTTGCGCGGGATCGGGTACGGGCCGCGGTCGGACTCGCCGGCGTACTCGAAGGCGACGCGGGTCTTGGCTTGACGGCGCCCGACGACGGTGATCGGGATGCCGATCGGGCCGCCGTTCCAGAGGCCCGAGCCGAAGTCGGAGTGGACGCTGCGCTCGGCCCCTATCGCGGCGACGATCTCGGCCGAGTTCCGCGCAGCGGGCAGCCGGTCGACGCGCTGGTTCCAGGCGTTCGTCCGCGGGAAGATCGGACACCGCCGCGCGGCTGGAATGCGCAAGGCCTGCGCGGACGAGCCGCCGACGGCGACCGCGAGCAGGACGAGTGGGACGAGTCGCCGGATCACGTCTCCCTTATCGACCGACGCAGCTTCTCGACCAAGGGGTCGGCCTCCCCCCAAACGGGTGGGCAGTCGTCGAGCGGGGCCCAGCGGCAGGCGAAGACGAGGCCCGCGTCCATGCCCGTTCCGGTGACGGGATGGTCCCAGCGGGCGGGGCCGTCCGGTTCGGCCGCAGCATGGAAGGCCCAGCTGCGGTGCGCGTCGGGGCCGTAGAGGCGCTCGAACTCGTTTGCATCCGCCAGCTCGGCCACGACCCGGACGTTCGTCAGGCCGGTTTCCTCCTCGACTTCGCGGCGCAGCCCGGTCTCGAGGTCCTCGTGCGCGTCGATGCGACCGGCCGGCACCTGCGTGGGCACGTCGGGCATGTCTCGATGGTCGAAAACGAGCAGTTCGTGCCGGCCGTGGAGCTCCCTGGTGACGTAGCCGACCACGCGCTTCCGGACGAGCGCGTGCACGTGCGCCGACTGCGCTCGGGCGATGGGCGCGTCGGCGCGGACGGGCTCCCAGCGGACGCGCAGGCCCTCGTGCTCCCAGCTCTCGGGCAGACGGCTCGCGGCCTTCGCATGCAGGAAGCCGGGCGCGACCTCGCGGACGACCTCGACCGCCTCCAGGCCCGTCTGCTCGAGCAACGCGCGCGCCGGTTCGTCACCTTCGGGCACCCGCAGCACGCCGTCGCTCTCGACCACGAGCAGCTCGTCGGCGCCCGTCTCGGGGTGCTCCCGGGTGACGTAGACGACGACGGTCACGCCAGGAGCTCGGCCATCCGCTCGGCGATCGCGGCAGTCGAGAGATTGGTGTTCGCGCGGGGGATGGTCGGCATGATCGATGCGTCCGCGACGCGGAGGTTCTCATAGCCGAGCACACGTCCCTCGGCGTCGACCACGCGGCCGATGGCGCAGGTCCCCGTCGGATGGAAGAACCCGCGGGCGCTCTCGCGGACAAAGGCCTCGACGTCCGCAACCGGACCGGGGCGGACCTCGCTGCCGAGCGCGCCGACGGCGTCGTGCGCGGCGGCCCGTCGCATGGCCTCCACGCCGTCGACGAGGACGGCCACATCCCGTTCGTCCGAGAGGAAGCCGTGGTCGACGGCGAGCGGCTCGCGTGGATCCGGCGAGTTCAGGCGCACGCTGCCACGCGATTCCGGCTTCATCGCGAAGACCGCGGCTGAGAACTCCCAACCCTCCTCGCCGAAGTCGACGGCCGGGAAGAAGAAGAGGTCACAGAGGCCCTCCGGACACACACTGCTGCGCGCGCGGACGGTCACCTCGCCCATCGCCACGAAGTGCGACGCGGCGAAGCGCTCGGTGTCGTCAACGAGTCCCACCGCCGGCTCGTAGCCGAAGCCGACGCCGACGTGGTCGGAGAGGCCCTCTCCCACAGGCAGTCCCCGATCCGGTCCGATCGCGCTGCGGAGCAGGATGGCCGGGGAGCCGTAAGCGCTCGCGGTGAGCACCACGGTTCCGGCCCGGAGGTCGCCGGCCGAAGTGGCGGCGCCGACGGCGCGGTCGCCTTCCAGGAGCACACGCTCGACGAGCGTGTCGGCAAGGATCTCGAGGTTCGGCCGGTCGCGCGCGGGATCCACGTAGGCGAAGGCGGCGTTCCAGCGGACGTCGTCGACGATGTTGAGCAGGTGGAGGATCGCGTCGTCACCGCCGGCTTCGGCGAACGCACGGTGCCAGGGCGAGAGGTCGTCGCGCGCGAGCGGCCGCGTGCGGAAGGTGCGCTCGGCGCGGCGAAGGCAGGGCTCGAGCTCTGCGTACGTCCAGCCCGGGCCCCACTCGTCGTAGTCCGCCGGCGCGCCCTCGAGGACGATGCAGGCATTGTGCGCCGAGCAGCCGCCGAGGATGCGCGCTCGGAGCTGCGAGCGATCCTCACGGTCGGTCTCCCAGGCGTGGGAGAAGGCGAGCGTGCGGGCGTCGAGCATGTCCTGCGGCCAGCGGCCGTCGTCGTACGGGCCGTAGTCGGGACCCGCCTCGACTAGGCAGACCGAGCAGTCGGGGTTCTCGCTGAGGCGTCCGGCGAGCACGCAGCCCGCGGTGCCGCCGCCGAGGACGAGGACGTCGAAGGAGCGCGTCAGGCCGTCTTCGCGGCGCGCATCTTCGCCTTGTGGGCGCGCTTCGCCGCCTGGTAGCGCTCGAGTGCCTCGCGGGAGTCGACGTCGCCGAGCGTCGGGTGGTTCGGGACGAGGCCCTCCGCGGCCTGGACGCCGAACCGCTTCGCCAGAACGGACCCGAGCGCGATCACCTTCATGTTCCCGAAGCCGGGGAGTGCCTCGATGCGGCGCCGAAGGTCGTCGCTGTCGGTCGCCTCGCGCCAGAGCCGCGACGCGTCGCCGCCGTACTCCTCCGCGACGAGCGCGCAGAGGTCGGCCACTCGCGTCGCCATCGAGCCGGGGAACCGGTGCACGGCCGGCCGCTCGCGGAACGCGGCCTCGAGCTGCTGCGGGTCCATCCGTGCGATCGCGCCGGGCTCGAGCGTGCCGATGCGCTGCTTGATCTTCAGCGGCCCC
This sequence comes from Actinomycetota bacterium, assembly GCA_046744435.1. Lineage (GTDB taxonomy): Bacteria > Actinomycetota > Thermoleophilia > Gaiellales > Gaiellaceae > VAXT01. The sequence goes on from JBKPFP010000085.1 coordinate 3,151, forward strand.
GAGAAGGCCGTCTGCACGGGCACCTGCTGGTCGAGGGCGAAGCCGATCAGCAGCGCGAGCGGCTCGCGGGCGAGGATCTCGTTCGCCTCGTCGCTGTTCGTGAAATAGAGCGCCGCTGGAGCGGCAATAGCCATGCCTTCAGACTACTCGTCGAGCGCCGCCTTGACAGCGGCGAGGTTCGCGCGCCAGACGTTCTCGGGCAGCGGCGGCAAGATGTCGTCCCAGATCGCGGCGAAGCTTCCGATCAGCTGCGGGATCCGGGCGGGACGCGCCATGAACCACCAGTGCAGGTGCTCGCTGCCGTCGCCCCAGCGGCAGACGTGGACGCGGCCGATCTCGCCGACCGAGCGCACCGCGCGCTCGACTCGCGCGAGCATGACGCCGAGGTCTGCGGCGAGCTCGTCGGGGAGGTCGCCGGGCGCGTCGAAGTGCTCGCGCGGCTCGAGCAGGACGATCACCGGCAGGCCGGTCGGCTCGAGCGTGCTGGTCAGCCGCCAGCGTGCGTTCGTCCAGAGGTACTCGTCGTCGGCCGTCGCGCACCGGCGGCAGTCGACGCCGCCCTCGCCGTGGCGCGGCTCCTCCCGCTCGACCGGGGGCTGGAGCGGGCGCGGCTTCATCTCGCCGTCGAACGGGAAGGTCTCCCACTCCTCGACCGGGGGCATCCGCAGCGAGTCCTTTGCGCGCTCGTGGAGCTTTTCGGGTGTCTCGGGCACCGGAATCAGCGATGCTAAACGCGTGGAGTGGCCCGAGTCGTTCTACGCGCTGAAGCGCGGCGAGGATTGCCCGATGTGCGCGCAGGGCCGGCCCGACAAAACGCCGTATGGGGCGCGGATCTTCGCGGGCGAGGTCTCGGACGCGTACCTGCAGCGGGCCGACAAGCAGCGCGGGTACACGATCTCGATCTGGCGCGGGCGGCACGTCGCCGAGCCGACGGAGCTCGAGCGCGACGAGGCCGTGGCCTACTGGCTCGAGGTGCTCCGCGTCGGCCGGGCGCTCGAGGAGCACTTGAGCCCGGTGAAGATGAACTACGAGCTGCTCGGCAACTCGCTGCCGCACCTGCACACGCACGTCATGCCGCGCTACGCGGACGACCCGCGGCCGGGCTGGCCCTTCCCGCATCCCGAGGAGGAGCCGGGGCCGATCGAGGAGGGCGCGTTCCGCCGGGACGTGGACGCGCTGCGGGCTCTCCTCGCCTGAGCCCGTCTGGCTAGGCTGGGCCTCGTGAGCGCGCTGGACGTCTTCACGCCGAAGACCCGTGCCTGGTTCGAGGGCGCGTTCGCCGGCCCGACTCCCGCCCAGGAGGCCGGCTGGCCGACGATCGCGAGCGGGAAGCACACGCTGATCCAGGCGCCGACCGGCTCTGGCAAGACGCTGGCCGCCTTCCTCTACGGGATCGACCGGCTCACCGCCGAGCCAGGGGAGGGCCTGCGCCTGCTCTACGTCTCGCCGCTCAAGGCGCTGAACTACGACATCGAGCGCAACCTCCGCGGGCCGCTCGCCGGGCTCGAGAGCAAGCTCAGCGTGGCCGTCCGCACCGGTGACACGCCGCAGCGCGACCGCGCCGCGATGCTGCGCGAGCATCCGGACATCCTCATCACGACCCCGGAGTCGCTCTACCTGATGCTCACGTCTCGCGCGCGCGAGATGCTGAAGTCGGTGCGCACGCTCGTCCTCGACGAGGTGCACGCGGT